>DNUI01000256.1 GCA_003508565.1 Syntrophaceae bacterium | reverse complement strand
TCATCAAGAGTGTGGGGGTCCGATGCGATAATTTCAGTCAGCCGGAGAGCCGCTTTCTCACGTTCGGACAGGTCGGAATTCTTGTAATCGCGTATCTGCTGAACCTTGTCTTCGCTCAATCCCATCTGCTTCACCGAAGCAGACCGAACTGTCCCTCAGTGGCGGCACCCGGCGAGCCAGGCCGACTTGATGCGGGCCATTTCGATAAGTTCCGGCTCCACAGTGGACTTGGAGTAGATGTAGCGCATGAAACCAAGAAAGATGTCCAGCACACCCTGCCGGAGGGCAAAGGTGCGCAGGAGGTTCATGTCGTCGAAAGCGCTGTTTCTCCATGCTGTGGAGATACGTTGTAAGGTTTCTGATTCCGTCTCATCAACCTGCCGCAGAAGGCCTTTTGTCTGTGACATTGTTCATCTCCTTCGATTTGATTGAAATCATTATTGATTGTGTTGAAACCTTCGCCATGTTCCCCGCGGATAAGTCCAGGCCATTGCGCCGTCTTAAGGCCGTCCGCGGAACCTCCGATGAATACTATCCTTCTTCTTTTGTTAGCGTTTGTCCATTCATGTATCGATCTTGACGATAATCCCCACATCACTGCCGAAACCAACAATATCTTGCCCGTTTGCACAACTATTGTTATGTCATTTGAGTAGCATCAGCGATGCGGTAATTTATCGAAAAAGATCTCTCTATTTGGCAGCCATTTCCAAGATCGGTTTAATGGCTCCGGCAAAAGCCTCGGCGGCCGGCGTTTTTCCATAATGATAGAGGAAAGGCTTCCCATTGTCAGAGGCCTCCACAATCAATGGTTCTATAGGAATGCGGCCCAAAAAGGGTACACCCATCTCGCCGGCCATTTTTTCTCCGCCTCCTCGTTTGAAAACATCAATCACCTGACCACAATGAGGGCAGACGAGACCGCTCATGTTTTCTATCACTCCCAAAACAGGAAGTTTCAGCTGTTTGCAGAAGTCAATCGATTTTCGCACATCGACAAGGGATAGGTCCTGGGGGGTGGTTACAATAACGGCGCCATCAGCGTCAGGAATCAGCTGAGCCACGGAAAGGGGTTCATCCCCGGTACCCGGGGGAAAATCAATCACAAGATAATCCAGATGACCCCAGCTTACCTCTGCCAAAAGCTGTTTTATGACGCTGATCTTCATGGGGCCTCTCCAGATCACTGCCCTGTCCTGCTCCGGCATGAAAAATCCTATGGACATTACTTTAATGCCTTCCACAAAATCCACGGGTTCGATGCCGTCATCGCCCGCTTTCACTGGGTTCCCGTTGAGCTTCAGCAGGGTGGGTATGCTGGGGCCGTGAAAGTCGACATCCAGAATTCCCACCTGTTTCCCTGCAAGGGCCAGGGCGACGGCAATATTGACCGCCACGGTACTCTTGCCGACGCCGCCCTTCCCGGAGAGGACCATAATCTTGTGATCGATCTTGGCCAGACGATTTACCAGAGTGAAATCCTCGGTAAAGTCCTTCAATTTTCTATCAGTATCCTTGTGCTGTCCCTGACAACCATGGTTTTTCCCTTTGTTGTGTTGTTCACAATCCATTTTTTTATTCTCCTTTAATGGCAGCATCCCTGATGGCCGCCGCATGTCTGACGCAAAGCCAGTTCGGGAAGCCTGTTGTCTTTCAGGAGCTCCAGGTTTTCTTTTACTGTCTCTTTGACTGCTTTATACACTTTAATCCCGTCCGCATTGAGCTTCATCAGAGCCCCCGCGCCGATCCCACCGACAACAACCGCATCAATCTTATTTCCTCCCACAGCCATTACGGGATTGCACGCCCCATGGACATGGTCAAGATCGTTGTTATCAATAGTGATCACAGTCTGGAGTTCCGTATTGACAATGATAAATTCTGGCGAGGAACCAAAATGATCATATACAGTACTGTTTACGCCTTCATCTTTATAAACTGGAAAACATACCTTCACGATTCAATCTCCTTTTCGAATAAAATAGTATTTTCTTGCATGTTCTTTTTGCCGCATTCCGCGACACCCGAAGCCCTGCCTTGTGCCTCTGCATCCATCAGTTGCACATCATCTGTTTTCTTCCGCTCTATGTATCGTTACACTCCTACAGGAAGGGCAGTTCCCAGGCCTGCCTGTCCCATTAGGAAGTTCCCATGAATGTTGACAGTCGTAGCATGTAAATTTTCTCACTTCGTCTACCTCAAAATTACCTCCTTCAATCTTCAACGCTTTTCCTTCAACCAATACCTCCGCCAACTTTCTATGCGCGGAACCGATAATCCTTCCGAATGTCTGCCGGGAGATGTTCATTCTTTCCGCAGCCTGCTCCTGGTACAGGCCCTCGAGATCGGCTAAACGAATAGCCTCAAATTCATCAATCGTTAAATTTATCTCCTCAAGAGCGGAAAGAGGGATTCCTCTTGGCTTGAAATACCGGCTTTCGGGAAGACACGCCACTCTCCTGCAATTCCTCGGTCTTGCCATGATGATTCCCTTTCTAGAGCGATATTTATAAGCATAGGCTCATAATTTGTCAAGTGAACAAACAACGATTTTCGCGTCTGCGCAAGGCGTAATTTGATTTTTTTTACAGGGGATGAAGGTCCCCGCCCAAAGGGCGGGGATTGTTGAATGCGCCC
>DNUI01000209.1 GCA_003508565.1 Syntrophaceae bacterium | reverse complement strand
AGACTAAAAATAACTTTTGACTCCACAACAATGACCGCATTACCTCTTAGGGGATCTATACGGAAGAGATGCATACTGGTGGGAACGGGCAATGTCTTAAGAAAGTCACCGTACTTTATTGTATCAATGGACAGGGCGGTTACACTGACAACCTTTCTCAGGATTGAGGAAAGAGTAGTTCGGAACATTCTGGCAAACTTCTCGTTGGTCATCTCGAGGGTAGGCATTCTCCCCCTGATAATCCGATCCTGACTGCTCAAATCATACCGTATGGCAACTGAAGGATCTTCTTCCTTGTGAGATTCCGTCTCGACTTCACCATCCGATATTCCCTTTAAAAGGGCATCAACTTCTTCCTGTGTTAATATTTGAGACATGAAAACACCTTATCTTAGTAACGCATTAGTTTGACTGGGTCATCCAATCTCAGCAGCGGTAAATACTTTAAAAAATACCTGCTACTGGACCACAAAGTCCGTGAAGTAAACCTTAAGAATTTTTCCACTAGTTATAAAGCTGTTCAATCGCATCATGATCTCTTCCCGCAGACGCTGTTTCCCGGAAATATCCATGATATCTTTGTAAGATTTTGATGAGAGGAGATCCAGAACGTTATCTCTCAGTTTCGGTTTCAACTGGTTCAATTCCGCGATACAATTTTTGTCTGAGATGTCCAGTTCGATCATAATCTTCAGGTAACGGTCAGAACCTCCAGGATCCTGTATGTTGACGATGAAAGGATCTATAGGCCATATCGCTGCTACCGGTGCCTGCTGCTGCTGTTGTTCTTTTTTACCAAAAGCATTTTTATAATACATGGTCCCGATAACACCTCCCGCCACCACGACCAGTACGGCGACGCATAGAATGATCAGTTTTTTGAGAGGCAGTTTTTTCTTTTGCGGGACCTCTTCTACCACTTTTTCTTCTTTTTCTTCTCTTGCCATTTTCCCCTCTCAATCTTCATGAAATTTTACTATGATTTCTTGTTCTACAACACTTGTGATAGCAAATAACATACCAGAGAAATACACGCGGGCCGGAGGATGTCATAGAGAATAGGGAACTCTGATTCATGGGCAAAGCAGTTCTGAATTGTCCGAGACTCTTGCAAAAAAAAATCTCCTTTGAGGAGATTTCGTTTAATCTTTCCGTAGATTTCTTTATCAAATTAATAGTTTAAAAAAATCCGTTGAAAGCGTGTTTTTTTATAAAGAAATTTTCTTAAAAAATATGACCGGTGAGATTCAGAACACTGAACGCCCTTGCAGCCATTCCAACAAGGGAGCTTTTTGACAAATAGTCAGAAATTTGACAAGAATGGTAAGGGCTGATAACTCAGCCCCTACCATGTTGCAGTATAATACACATTCAGGGTGTTTGCAAAATATCCCATTGAAGAGTGAGAGTCAGCAAATGTCTCTATCTCTTAATGTTCATCAGTTCCGTCATCATCTGATCCTGTGTGGTGATGACTCTCGCACTCGCCGAATACGCTTTCTGGGCCGTGATCATGTTGATAAACTCGGTGGCCACATCAGTGTTCGACATCTCCAGACTGTTCGACGATACATCCCCCATTCCTGAGGCGCCGGGAATGTTTCTGATGGCTGGTCCGGAAGTTATCGTTTCGGCGAATAGATTCGCACCCATCTTTCTCAAACCCCAGGTATTGTCGAAATCAGCAAGAACAATCTGGGCAAGGTCCGACGTCTGCCCGTTCGTGAAGAAACCGCTTATGGTTCCATCACCTGTGATGGAAAGGCTTTTTAAGAGACCGGAGGCGTAGCCGTCATTGGTGAGAGATTTAATGACGGATGTACTTGCATATTGAGTCATTGATAACGAAGTGGTGCCGACAAGATCCCAGTTGAGCACGTTCCCCGTGCCAATGGTCGCTCCGTTGGGAATTGCTGCAAAAGTAACGGCCATGTCAACCGGCGCAACCCATGCGGCTCCATTATACACGTTCACAAGATCCCCATTGGAATCAAATTGGAGCCCTGTGTACGGGCATGTTGCATTCACTCCATCCAAGGTAACCTGAAAGTCCCATTCACCATTTGTTGCGGTCTTGGTGAAGGTAATACCAAGGCTGTGTCGATCTCCCAGCGAGTCATAGACGGTCTGTGTGGTCGTGTAGGTATCAGTTGCCACTGTGTCGGAGTTCAGATTCACACCCACAGAGTACTCCGTCGTCGTTGCCGGTGCGGACTGGACATTTCTAAGAGAAATATCCGTAATCATTCCTGTGGAGGAACCGAAAAAATTGTACCCCTGAAGCTTGTAACCGTTTGTATCGACGAGATTACCGCTGCTGTCCAGGTGAAATGCCCCTGCCCGTGTGTAAAATGTAGCACCGTCCTGGTCGTTCACCATAAAAAAACCGTCCCCGTCGATAGCGACATCAGTGGCATTACCTGTTGTCTCGAAAGAACCGGGACCGAACAGTGTACCGACTTCCGTTACCTCAACGCCACGCCCTACCTGCATGGAACCTGACGAACCACCGGAGATGCTCTGGCTTAAGACATCCGCGAAGAATATTTTACCCGCCTTATAGCCGATTGTATTTACGTTCGCGATATTATTCGCTATGACGTCCATCTGCTTTGAACTGGAATTTAAGCCTGAAATCCCTGCCCATAATGCACTTCCCATTGTTATGTCCTCCTTATATTTATTTTCATATAGGTTTTTAGTTATCTACAATACGTCTCAACTCGCCGGTTTCCTGATGGAGACAATATCGGCAAACGTGATATCTTTTCCATTTATCGTAAGGTAAGGTACGCCGCTTTTGATTGTAGCGCCCGTAACCTTTCCCGTTACCAACGTTGTGGGAGTTATTTCTTTTCCGCTCGTGTCCGTCGCAGATACCTCGAAGGTGTACGTGCCTGCGGGAAGATTTGCACAACTCCAGGTCAGCGAATTAGTCCCGGCATTTTGAGATCCGAAGGTCTGCGTTTTCACTAAAACACCCTGGGAATTGTAAATTTTCACGCTTCCCTGTTTCACATCACTCGGGAGATTATAGTAGAGGGTGTTTGTTGATCCATCGACTATGGTGGTATTTCCTTTGGCAGATACCTCGTTGCCAATAAGATTCGCCACCTGCACATTATTAATGGATGTGAAGGAAGAACTCAGAGAGCTCATCTGTGTATTCATGTTCTGTAATTGTTCAAGACTGGAGAACTGCGCCAACTGGGCGACAAAAGCAGTTCCGTCAAGGGGATTGAGAGGATCCTGATTCTTGAGCTGGGCGATGAGCATCTT
>DNUI01000177.1 GCA_003508565.1 Syntrophaceae bacterium | reverse complement strand
AGATCCAGATCATGGAGAAGTCCCGCTATGCCCCATTTCTCGTCGCTATGCCCCAGCTTACGTGCCAGTGCCCTCATGACGGCTTCAGTGGCGTAAGAATGCCCCAGCATTCTTTCATTCTTGATGTGCTGTTTCAGCAACTCCATCGCTTCTTCTCTGGTCATGGTCACACATTATCTCCTCGTAATAGTTCAAGATTCCTTGTCACCGCGCATCTCGCAATAACAAAAATACATAATAATACTTAACAGTTGTGTTTTTAACCCGGGGTACATTTTACTCTACAATATTCCGGTCAAGATTTCGCAGAAGTTAAACTACTAACATATCCCTGCGACAGTTACAATTTGTTTCATCTTCAATTATGTGCGGGGTGAAACAAAAATATCCTTGTCAAAATGATTATTTATTGTTACAAAAAGTAAAAATATTATAAGGATGGGCTATCATGGCGGAAGGCATATCTGATTATACAAAATTTGCTATCGATCTTCGTCGGCATATGTGGATGGCTGGCGTAGAGATAGAACTGCGCAGGCTCATCTGGCAGATTGCCGTGATGGGAAAATATATCTCTGCCAAAATTCATGAATCAAACCGGAAACTGGCAGGATTTAAAAACATTTACGGTGAAGAGCAGCTGACGCTGGATAGAAGCGCCGACGACATTCTCAAGAACCACCTCCAGGATTCGGGGTTTGTCCGGGATTATGCCTCGGAAGAACAGGATGCCGTAATGCGGATCGGCCGGGGGGAGGAAAAATATTTCATCACGGCGGATCCTTTGGACGGCTCTTCTTTAGTGGATACCAATCTGGCCATAGGAACAATAATCGGCATTCATAAAGAGCCAATCCTTGCCGAGGGGAGAAGAACGCTCGTGGCCGCGATGTACATTATGTATGGTCCCCTGATAACGATGGTCTATGCTGCCGGCAAAGGAACTCATGAATTTGTGCTGAACAGAGAAGGGGAGTATGTCCTTTCCGAGGATACTATACGATTAAAAGAACGGGGGGACATTTACAGCCTTGGAGGATTGAGATCGGAATGGACTCCGGGACACATGAAATTTGTAGAATATCTGGAGAAGGAAGGCTACAAGCTCCGTTACAGCGGAGGATTTGTGCCGGATTTCAACCAGGTACTGATTAAAAGGGGGGGGATTTTTACCTACCCCGCACTCAAGAAGAGTCCTAAGGGAAAGTTAAGGCTCCTGTTTGAACTTCAACCTATGGCATTCATCATTGAACAGGCCGGTGGTCTGGCGACAGACGGCATACAGGATATCCTCTCTATCAAGGTGGAAAACCTTAATCACCGTTGCCCTGTCTACATCGGGAGCCGCTTTGAGGTTGAAAAGGCGAAGGAATTTCTCACCGCAGGCTGACAGGGAGGTGAATCTATGGCGACAATACATGAGAGCACCGATCAATTGAAAAAAGCGTTGGCAGAGATTCTAAAAATTTCAGATAATGATGTAAACGTTCTGGATAGTGAAAAGCTCGAGAATTTCCTTATTGATGACCTGATCTTTACGGCCGTATTCAGTTCTCACGAGGAGGCCAGGAAGGCCGCAAGGTGGCTAATCCGCAGGTCAGGGGAGGCCTTGGGTATCTTTTCCACATCCATTCAGCCCCTCTATGAGGCTATGGGTCGTAAAGAAGTAACGGGCTTTACCGTGCCTGCCATCAATATCCGGGCTCTCACCTATGATGTTGCCCAGGCGGTATTCCGTGCCATCATGAAGGACGACGTTGGCCCCGTGATCTTTGAAATCGCCCGTTCGGAAATTGACTATACCCTTCAGCGTCCTGAAGAGTACACCAGCGCGGTGACGGCAGCGGCGATCAAAGTCGGGTACAGGGGGCCTCTCTTCCTGCAGGGTGACCATTTCCAGGTAAATGCGAAAAAGTTCGCGTCCGATCCGAATAAAGAGGTTCAAAAAGTAAAAGACCTGATCTGGGAAGCCATAGAGGCGGGGTTTTACAATATTGACATTGACACTTCCACCCTGGTGGATTTATCAAAACCAACGACAGTGGAACAGCAGAAAACAAATTACAGCCTCGCTGCGGAGCTGAGTATCATGATCCGGGATCTCGAGCCGGTCGGTATGACGATTTCTATCGGTGGAGAAATAGGAGAGGTAGGGGGGAAAAACAGTACCGTGGAAGAATTGCGTGCCTTTATGGTCGGATATTTAGAAGATCTAAAAAAGAGCGGCGCAGATATGAAAGGCATCAGCAAGATTAGTGTGCAGACGGGGACCACCCATGGTGGTGTTCCCCTGCCTGACGGAAGCATCGCGAAGGTCAAGCTGGACTTCGATACTCTGGAAAAAATCTCCGCCGTGGCGAAAGCGGAATTTGGCCTTTCCGGCGCCGTACAACACGGGGCTTCCACGCTGCCCAATGAGGCTTTTGATAGATTTCCGAAAACCGGCACTGCTGAAATCCACCTCGCCACAGGATTTCAAAATATAATTTATGACAGCACACATCTGCCATCGGCACTAAGAGATCAGATATATCAGTACATAAAAAAGGACCTGGTAGGCGAAAAGAAGGATACGGATACAGAGGAACAATTTATTTACAAGACCAGGAAAAAAGGATTCGGTCCCTTCAAAAAAGAACTTTGGCATCTACCGCAAGAGGCGTTAAGAGCCATCAGCGTGGAGCTTGAAAAACAGTTCTCCTTCCTGTTTGGAAAATTGAACGTTATACATAACGCTTCTGTTGTAGCAAAATATATTAAACCGGTTGATGTTCCATTAAAAGTGCCTGACGCCCTGAGATCGTAACGGGCAATGAGGAAGTTTACCAGCGATAGGTGTTCAATTACTGTCTCGTATTGATAGAGGATCGAGCCGCGCGCTATGGCATTCCATACCGAGAATGCCTGCATCAAGGTACTATAAACTGTGTAAGATGAAAAATTAAAGGGGTCGATGTGACCCCTTTAATTTTTCATCAGGTTTTCACCTCAAGGCCTATTATTTTCTTCCGACACCCGGTGGCATTCCAGGGATGGTCATCTTTTTATATCCTGCGGGAACTTCGAAAAGACTGTCCGGCTGGCTGCCAATCTTTATATCCCTGTACTCCATGACCCAGCTTCCATCAATTGCTGCCGTCTTGACAGGAAAGTTTATATCCGTCGCCCACCACTGATACACCTGCATGGTTTTGTCGTCAACCTTGGCGGTCACTTCATATTTTGTTGAGGGATGACCATCGATGGTTTCGCTGCCGACCGCCTTCCTGCTCACCTCTCCCTTTACTTTTTCTTCTGCCGCCTTTATCTGGTCGTCCTTCACTCCCTCCATTTCCATAAAAGTTTTTTGCGGTATCATTATCATCCAGACTTTGTTGAGGTCCTTCCTCACGATAGTGGACGACCCCGCCGCTTCAACATCAGTTCGAAATTTATCCGGTTTCATATACGCCTTCATAGTTGAAGTCTTACCCGCAGAGGTGCTCACAATCGTCGCCGACAGTTCCTTAGCCACAGCCGCTTTCACGGCTTTTTCCTGTGCCGATTTCCCTTCCTCCTTGCCCTTGCTGCAACCAAAAACAGTAAGAGCAACAAAAATTGCCAGTACAGCGATCAATACTCTTTTCATGGTTCACCCTCCGTTTCATGTGGTCGAAAAATTATCATACAGAGGAACCATAAGAAAGTTCCTCTTATATGTCAATGATAAACTAGCCGCGGGCGGACATTCATCATGTAATAGAAGTTTTTTTTCAAGGCGATAATGCCCTCATAGGTCCTGCCAAACAAATGGACAGAGCTCCAAAGCTATAGGTTCTATGCCTAATGCAACAAATCTACCCCTTCCGCTTCAGCCTTTCGGCTACACCAAGGACAGTATTCGCATAGATTTTACTGTTATTATACGCACGAATTACCCTGTATTTCCTTTTCGAACTCATTCCACACTTCCAGCCATGTGCCCGCAGGTAATTAGCCACACTATAGAGGGCGTCTTGTTCCGAAAAGAGGTTGATTCGTCCATCTTTATCTGCATCAACACCATAGGCAGAGATCTGAGAGGGCATAAACTGGCAGAGCCCGATTGCGCCATAGAGTGAACCGGGGATACTGAGGGGGTTGATACCTCCTTCCGATGCGTATGTGATTAGGGCCTTGAGTTCCGTATACGCCCAGTCTGCTTTTTGGCGGCAGCGCTTCCTTGCGAAGGCTTCGTTTTTCTCGGTTACCAGATTGGGGGCAAGGTTGGGGAGGATAATTTCCAGATCAGAACTCAACGCCATGCTCGCCAGGGTATTGAAGGCGCCACGAGTGCCAAGGTTCTGACCAAGGTCCGTTTCCACAAGCATGATTGCTACGACAATCTCTTTGGAAACACAGTAATCCTTCTCTATTTTCTCCAATGACGCACTATTCCTTTGCACATAGGAATGAGCTTCTGCGATAGCTTCATGTGTTAAGAAGCGGGCGTATGCGGTCCTTATTTTATGGGCATATAGGGCATCGGGTCTTTTGGAACGATTGTGGATGAGCTCTCTCAACTTGCTGGACATTATGTCGGGATCAAATTTTACCCCGGGTTGGGCAAAGAGGTTTTTAATTGTCTGCTCATCAAATTTATCGGTGACAAGGCGTTGAATGAGAGGCGTCCATTCTGCGAATACAGGTGTAGAGAAAAAAAGCAGTGCCAGAGGGAACATCAACGGGAGAATCCTGAAGTATACATTACAGGCCATATGAAACCTCATTCCATCAATTTATTTATTCGATATTCTGGTAAATATATTCAATGTATTTTTTCCTAACACACGTTCCAAATGTTTTTCGGGGATGAGCCTTTTTACAAATTCGAGATACGCATCCATGGGTGCCAGTGGCCAATCAGTGCCGAAGAGGATGTTATCCCAGCGTGCGGCATATACAAGAGCATGGCGAAATTCATTCAGAACCAGCGGTTCGCGCCCCATTTCCTCAAAGTAACGCGTGCCTCCAACAAGAAGCCCGGAAATATCGGTATACACGTTCGGATTTTTACGCACGATTTCTGCCGTCTCCCTTACCCAGGGGTCCCCCATATGCGCAACGACATAAATGTTGTCACGGTGATTCACAGCCAGTTCATCAATGTCCAGGGGATGAGAATATTTAAGGAGCCCTCGCTCCGAGAAGGTATCACCACTATGAATAACCACGGGAA
>DNUI01000083.1 GCA_003508565.1 Syntrophaceae bacterium | reverse complement strand
GGCATGGCAAAGGATAGATACTCTTTGCCCAGAAGATTCCGGACGATTTTTCTGGCTGAAATGTCCGTGAGCCCCACAACAGCTTTAGGCTTCCCCGACTTCGCTTCCCTGAACGGAAGAATACCAATCGTCTGGCATCCCGCGGCAAACGGGATGATCACGTTCTCAAGACCCTCTCTTCCATAGTTGGCAAGAACGACCAGGGCCGAGAGCTGGTCTGGATCGGCGATAAATATCACTGTCTCGGGCCTTTCGGTCTGGAGATCAACTTCTGAAAGGGGTTTGAACAGCACGTAGTTGGAGCCCATATCCTCCATGGGAAGTTCTCTGAGAAACTGCTCCACCAGTTCCGGTGTCTTGAGATAGGCTTCCCCTTTTAGGAAGTTTTCCACAAACTCCTTTCCCGAAGCACCTTCCAGAACTTTCGCAACCTCCTTTCCCTTCTCCCACTGGATGTTTCCAGAGGAGAGAAAGTAGGCAAAGCACTCGACTCCACCTGGAAAGCGCAGATAGGTGTTGCCGAACCCTAGTCCCACGCCCCCGCCCCAACAACCATAGGTTTCGCCATCGAAGGCGGCGGTTTTGCCTCTGGCGGCATGGGCAAACATAATCATAACGCAACCCCATTTCCCTTTTTTGAACCGCAGGGCATTCTCTGGCGCCTGGTCCGCCAAAAGGATAGCAATGGGGTTGTATTTGAGTCCAATGGCTTTAGCGATTTTTGATTCCATGAACCTGTCCTTTCGTGAGTGATTTACGAAAACTATGTCCTTTGCTGGGGAAGTATATAAATATTTTAATTTTATGTCGAACTAATTGTCTCACAACAATAGTAGGTATCACTATCGATTACCGGAAGCATCAATTTTTTACTCACTCTGCCTGCTTATTGACTATAGTCAATAAGGATTACCGCGTGGAAAGGTGAATCTCAGCCTGAATTGCCTTATATATTGTTACGAGAAGCGATAGATACGCGCTTTTTTTCAAAGTGAAGCATGAGATTTCCGATTCAATATCGGATGTGTCACCGGGAAAAGAGATGATGCGTACTAACCGGCCTCCGGTAAACCGGACTGGTTTGCAACCTTCGTTTCCGGTTTCTATTCGAGCAGTTTAAATAACTTCGTGGCTTCTGTCGCCTTTTCTGATGATGATTTACTGAGATATTCAAGTACCTTGCGGTTCATTTCTTTGATATTGATCGGTTTGACAATATATCCTTCAATACCCAGCTTTGCGCAATCCATGACATCTTCTTTTGTCATTAAGCTGCTGACAATTATGATGGCAGTAGATGTATCCTTATCTTTTGTTCTGATCTCTTTCAGGATGGCATATCCGCTGATCACGGGAAGTAAAATGTCGAGAAGAATGACATCGGGTTTCCATTCATGGTAATGTTCCAGAGCGCTCTCACCGTTTTCTGCTATTCTCTTTTCGAAAATATCATTACGAAGCGATTGATCCAAGAGTTTCTGAGTGACCTTATGATCCTCAACTATCAATATTTTTATTTTTTGCATAATCGGGTGTCGTTGTTTTACAGATTGAGAAAGTTTCCACTAAATTTTTTCTGCACCTATGGCCGACATTACAACTGCGTCTTTCTTACATAGTATCCCTGGTGATAATGTTCATGATGATCTCTATAATGATCATGTCCTCTGTCATAGTATTGTTTGCGGGACTATACACATTTTTTTAAATGACTTCAAATATTTTGATATAATGCAAGGGTTGGATCCCGGATCAAATCCGTGATGACAGAAAGGAGAACAGATTCTGATGTAATGTCGGATGCGTTTCTGGTATAAGACCCTGTATTGAGGAGTAAGAATAGATCCCGGATCAAATCCTGGATAGCGGAAGATGGGGTGGATAGTGGATCAGGTACGGAATGACAATCACAATTTTGATCTCCTGAATAGCGCCCTGGAGAAGACCAATCTGATCGAAGCGAGCGCCGGAACGGGAAAAACGTACGCCATCGCCGGAATATTTTTGCGCCTTCTCCTGGAAAAGCGTTTTTCCGTAAGCGAGATCCTCGTAGTCACCTATACGGTGGCGGCGACAGAGGAACTGCGCGACCGCATCCGCAGGATGATCCGAGCGGCCATAGACGCCTTTACAAAGGGTGGACACGACGATCCGTTTCTGTATGGTCTTGTCAGAAAAGACTGGATTCCTGACCAAGTCCGGAATGACGTCCCTCTTTTTGTCATTCCCGCACGCGGGGGAACCCAGGACTCAGAAAAATATGGATTCCCCCGTATCAAGTACGGGGCAGGCTCAATCGAGCCCGGCATTACTGATGCGGGGAATGACAGGGAAGAGAAACGGCGCATCCTGAGGGCGGCACTCAGGGATTTTGATGAGGCGCCGATCTACACAATTCATGGTTTCTGCCAGCGTGTTCTCCACGAGAACGCCTTTGAAAGCATGAGGCTCTTCGACACGGAACTTGTTCCGGATGAGCGCTCCCTGTACATGGAGATCGTTCAGGACTTCTGGCGAAAGCATTTTTATGATGCACCGCGTGAATTCGTATCGTATGCGTTGAAAAATAACTTTAAGCCTCAATATTTTCTTACTCTGACCAAAGGCAGGCTTTCCGACCCCGACATAAAGATCACTCCCGCGGCATCGCCCGTTCCCCTCACCGCCCTGTCCTCTTTCAGAAAAGCCCGCAGAAGCGTGCTATCGGCATGGGCACGTGCCCGGGAGGATGTCATCGCGTTGCTTAAAAACACCGACCTGAGTAAAGCCAAATATAAAAACCCGGATGTCCTTACCGCCAAGATGGACAGTTATACGGATTCAGAAGAAATCTTTCCTCTCTTTAAAGGTTTCGAGAAATTTACATCGTCCGGATTGAAAGAGGGAACGAATAAAGGAAAAGCAACCCCCGAGCACCCTTTCTTTGATGACTGCGAGGAACTCTTGGCGAGATCCCGTGAGCTTCAGACCGAGATCGAAGGGCAGCTCCTTTTTCTCAAAGGGGATGTATTCCGCTATTTGCGGGATGAACTCCGGAAGAGAAAACACACGCGAAACATCCAGTCCTTTGACGATCTCCTTGTTAATCTCCATGATGCACTGGAGAGAGATGGCGGTAAAGACCTTGTCCATAACGTGAAAGACCGTTATCGGGCCGCCCTCATCGATGAATTCCAGGATACGGACCCCATCCAGTACGCCATTTTTCAGAACATCTTCGGAGGTGAAAAGTCTCCGCTCTTTTTCATCGGCGATCCCAAGCAATCCATCTACAGCTTCCGCGGGGCCGACCTCTTCGCATATATGCGGGCTTCCCGGCATGTCGATTCTCGCCATACGCTTACGAACAACTGGCGTTCCGAACCGGACCTTGTGCACGCCGTCAACACCATCTTCGCAAATGCGAAGATGGACGCCTTTCTTTACAAAGAGATTCCTTTTGAAAAGGCAGTAGCGGCAGACGTAAAGGACCGGAGCCTCCTCACTTTCTGCGGACGTTCCGAACCGCCTTTTCACATCTGGTTCCTTGACGGTGCGAAACTGGAGGAGACAGGAGCGAAAACCAACCAGGGTATGACTGCCGATCTTATCGTAAGGGCAGTCGCTGCTGAAATCGCACGGCTCCTCAATCTTGGCAGAAATGGAAAGGCGAAGATCGGCGCTGAACCGCTGGCTGAAAGCCACATCGCCGTCCTGGTCAGAGTGAACAGGGAGGCCCGTCTCATCCAGGAGGCCCTCTGCAGCCTTGGCATCCATAGCGTACTGCACAGCTCGGGCAACCTTTTTGACACCCATGAAGCAGTGGAGATGGAGCGCATTCTTTCCGCCCTCGCGGAGCCACATTCCGAAGGCGCAATCAGGATCGCCATCACGACAGACATACTGGGATTGAACGGGGAAACGCTTGAAGATCTTAGTGGGAACGAATCCGGCTTGGAAGAATGGTTAACACGATTTCAGGAATATAACACCCTCTGGGAGCGGCACGGCTTCATCGGAATGTTCCGCTATTTCCTTGCGAAAGAGAAGGTCCGTGAACGCCTCCTTGCGTTTCCCGACGGTGAACGCCGCCTGACAAACATTCTTCACCTCACGGAGGTTCTCCACACGGCATCCATTGAAAGAAAGCTGGGCATCTCCGGCATGATCAAATGGCTTGCCTTTCAGCGTAACCCGGACACTCTTCGGTCGGATGAACACGAACTTCGTCTTGAACGCGACGACCGTGCCGTCAGGATCGTCACTATCCACAAAAGCAAGGGGCTGGAGTATCCTATCGTTTTTTGCCCCTTCAACTGGGGAGATTCAAAAGCCGGCATGAGGGAATTCACCTATCACGACCCGGAAGACGACTGGCGGTTGAACCTTGTCCTTGATCCGGAGGCCATGGACGGTAAAGCGCATGCGGAAAGGGAAAATCTCGCGGAAAATATCCGGCTCCTCTATGTTGCCCTTACCCGCGCAAAAAATCGCTGTTACCTCGTGTGGGGGCCATTTAAAGACGCAGGCACATCCTCCATTGCCTATATCCTCCACTCGACAGGTGATGATTCATCGCGTATCGTTGAGTCGACGGAGGAAAATTTTCGTAATCTCTCGGACGAAAATATCCGGGCTGATCTCGCAAGGATTGCCTCCGCGTCAGACGGCGCGATCAACCTATACGATATGCCGGATCCTGCTGAGGAAACCTTGGCGCCTCCCGCTGAACTGCCGGTAACTCTCACCTGCCGGACATTTCCCGGAATCATCGATCATGACAGGCGCTTTGCCAGTTTCTCATACCTACTCGCGGAACGCATGCCCATGTCAGTGATTCCTTCCGATGACATTGCTGATCTCCCGGATCGTGACAGCTTCACCATAGTCACGGAAGTGCCATATCACAAAGAGCCCGAGGGCATGTTTGCCTTTCCCAGAGGCGCGAACGCGGGGAATTGTCTGCATGACATTCTGGAACACATCGATTTCACGGCACCGGACAGTCTGGAAACTGAAAATCTCGTGGCCGTGAAATTGAGAACCCACGGTTTTGACCTGAAGTGGCAGGAGGCGGTCTGCCGCATGATCTCCTCGGTTGTCGTCACGTCCCTCGACCCGGCCATACACGGGCTCACTCTGTCCGCCATCCATGATGATGAACGCCTCAGTGAGCTTGGGTTCACCTTCCCCCTGAACAGGCTGACGCCGGATATACTGCAGAACATCTTCAAAGAGAGTGGTATCTCGTTATCCGCATCATTTCCCGAAAGAATCGGACGTCTCGATTTCCAGCCTGTGAGAGGGTTCATGAAAGGTTTCATGGATCTTGTCTTCCGGTATGACGAGCGCTTCTTCCTTGTGGACTGGAAATCAAACTTCCTGGGTGCATCCATCGAAGACTACGAGACAGAGGCGCTTGCGGCAGTCATGAGGGAGAATCTCTACACCCTGCAGTACCACCTTTACGTTGTTGCACTGCACCAATACCTGAAGACGCGTATACCAGGTTACGATTATAAGGCGCATTTCGGAGGCGTGCTGTATATCTTTCTCAGGGGTGTGAATCCGGAAACCGGACCTCATGCGGGGATTTTCCGGGACAGACCGGCAAAAAAATCGGTTGAATTCCTGTGCAGTAAACTGATCGCGAGTTGAGAAACCTTATGTCATTACACGAAGCAACCATTAACAATCTCTATGAACACCAATATCTTTCGGTGCTGGATTATCGGTTCGCCCGTTTCCTCGGCAGGCTTGACGATACGTGTGATGAGAAGCTCCTCCTGGCTGCCAGCCTGGTCAGTCGCGAGCGCGGCGAGGGTCATACCTGCATCGATCTTTCAGAACTCGCAGGAACCGTTCTCGAGATTCCAGGATCGGAACCCCTGGTCTGCCCTCCCCTGGATATATGGCTGAAGGTTCTCGCTATAAGCCCCGTAGTGGGAAGACCCGGTGATTACCGTCCCCTCGTCCTTGACTCTGCCCGTCTTTATCTTTACCGATATTGGGATTATGAAAAAAGACTCGCTGAGGCATTGAAAAAACTTGCCCGCAGTACATGCGAGTCATGTGACGAACTTCATCTGAAGAACAGCTTCGAGCGGATTTTTCCACGCGAAGAAAATGACCGGAGAAAAGATGTTGACTGGCGGAAGGTCGCCGCCTTTGCCTCTTTCCGAAACGGTCTGTGCGTCATTTCCGGAGGACCTGGAACCGGCAAGACCTTCGCGGTAGCCAGGATACTGGCCCTTCTCATCGAACAAAATCGAAACGGACAATTGAATATCGCCCTCACCGCACCCACGGGAAAGGCCGCGACCCGTCTCCAGGAAGCCATAAAAAAAGCGAAGGTGCAACTACATTGCGATGAATCAGTGAAAGCGGCCATTCCTCATGAAGCTTCAACCATTCACAGGCTCCTCGGCAGCATCCCGAACTCACCCTCATTCCGCTTTAACAGAGAAACACCGCTGCCCTATGATATCGTCATTATTGACGAGGCTTCCATGGTGGATCTGGCTCTCTTTTCCAGACTTGCACAAGCCATCAGACCCCAGACCCGCCTTATCCTCCTGGGGGACAAGGATCAACTGGCGTCTGTCGAGGCGGGATCAGTTCTTGGCGATATCTGTGATACGGGCAATATTCCCCGGTTTTCACCCTCATTCATTAAAGACTGCTACCGGGCAACGGGAGAAGAGATCGGCGATAGCGCATCAGGTGTACCCAATGCGGGCATGAACGATTGCATCATCCAACTGACGAAAAGCTATCGCTTCAGCTCAAGAAGCGGCATTTATGCTCTCAGTCAGGCAGTAAACGCCGGCAGCGGCTCAGACGCAATCAACATCATCCGGAACGTAAATTTCAGCGACATCGACTGGAAAAGCCTGCCCCGGCCGGATAAACTGCCACGCCGGCTCAAGGACTGGATCACGGAAAGATACTCGGCACACCTGAAGACTTCCGATCCCCTGGAGGCGTTTGATCTCTTCAATCGATCCCGGATTCTCTCTGTTCTCCGGGAGGGGCCGTATGGAGTCCATAATTTAAACATTGCCGTTGAGCATATACTGCAGAGGAATGGACTAATCGACCGGAGCAGAATATGGTATTCAGGACGCCCTGTCATGATCACTAAAAACGATTATAACCTGCGGTTGTTCAACGGCGATACTGGAATTACCATGAAGGACCTCATGAAAAATGGCGAACTAAGGGTCTTTTTCAAAGGACCGGATGGATCGGTAAGAAGCTTCCCGCCGTTCCGTTTGCCGGATCACGAAACGGTGTATGCCATGACCGTGCACAAGAGCCAGGGTTCGGAATTTGACGAAGTCCTCTTAATGATGCCTGACAGATACACGCAGATTCTGACCAGGGAACTGATCTATACCGCCATTACCAGGGCGAAAGAAAGAATCCAAATCTGGGGGAAAGAAGACATTTTCCTAATGTCGATTCAACACCGAATCCGCCGCTCATCGGGTCTTCGTGATTCCCTGTGGAATTAAAACTGATTGTTAGCATTCCACACTTATGCGGGAGAAATCAACGGCAATATTCTTTTTTCGAACGTAACGCAACCACACATTAACACCGCTATCATTCATCAGGATGTAAGTCTATAGGATTGTAGAAGGCAGGATCAACATGATCCTGCCTTCTACAAAACGAGAGTCCTGCAAAACCCCCTACAGGCATTATTACCGATTTTACTGTTAAAAGTTCCTGAAATAGACTTCTCTGACGCGGACCGCATGTTCGGTCTTCACAACATTTTTCTCCGAGTTACGGAATTTTTTGCCACAACTGCCATTTCTGGAACTTCAAGAGGAGCATTCTTCTGTAAATGGACCAGGCGGATCAGTTTTTTGCTCAATGGTTCCGACCGACTTTCAACACCACCATTTCCTTTGCCATCAACGAGAACTGTTAAATCACGGATAAAATATTTTAACTTTTCGGCTTGGGAATTCATCTCCTCTGAAGCACTGGCCGAATCCTCTGCATTGACAGCTGTTTGCTGGGTTACCTTATCCATTTCAGCCACAGACTTATTGATCTGCTCTATACCGTGTGACTGCTCCTGTGAAGCACTTGCAATTTCATCGATGATGCTTCCTATCTTTGCGGAAATCTCAATATTCTCTTTGAAAGCATCCTGGGTCAATTTGGTAAGTTCATTTCCATGGGCCACAGCTTTAATGGTGTTTTCAATCAGATCACTAGTATTCTTTGCTGCCTCTGCCGCTCGCATGGCAAGGTTTCTCACCTCATTCGCTACGACAGCAAATCCCGCACCGGCCTCACCTGCACGGGCTGCTTCCACGGCAGCATTAAGTGCAAGGAGGTTCGTCTGGAAGGCAATCTCATCAATGGTCTTAATAATCTTGCCTGTCTCACTACTGGAGTTTGTCACATTATCGATCGCCTCAGCCATATTAAGCATGTTCACATTTACATTTTCCACTATCCGCTGAACTTCCTCCATCATAGCTTTTGCCTGTTTGGCACTTTCGGCATTTTGTTTCGTCATGGAAGCAAGCTCCTCCATAGATGATGAGGTTTCCTCAAGGGAAGCCGCCTGCTCAGAGGATCCTTCCGCAAGCTGTTGGCTTGTAGTGTATACCTGGGATGAGGAAGCCGCTATCTGCAGAGCCCCCTCTGAGATGCCTGCGATTACATGGTTAATCGGTTTGACTATGGAATTGACGACGAAGATTCCAAGAATAGAGACAATGACGAGGCCAACGCCACTTGAAACGGCAATCTTCGTTGAGATGTCTTTCACAACTTGATCATAGTGGGTGTTTGGTACACCCACATAAAACATTCCAATGATGTTGCCCTGGATATCTCTAATTGGTTCGTATGCTGTCTGATTCCATGTACCGACAACATTTGCTTTGCCAATGTAGACATGTCCTTTCTTCAGCGTTGCGTCTACTACGTTTTCAGCGGCTTTAGTTCCAACTGCTCGAGCTCCTTGGGCATTTTTTACATTCGTTGTTATACGCGTATCACCCTGAAATATTGTCACTGTATCAGAAGTCAATTCACCAATATTGTCCACAATAGCATAATTATCATTCATCTGAGTTTCACCTTTGAAAAGCTTCCCATCTTTGACGGACCAATCGCCCGCGTATCGGGAATTCAACAGGGCTTTGCCCATTGCCAAATCTGCCTTCAGCTTTTCATGGGCCGTTGTAATGACTTTGTCTTGAACAGTCATTATTGTAAAAACAGCTACGGATAGAAACATTAGAGTAAATACAGCTAATAAAAGAAGAGTTTTTGTTTTGAGCTTTAGTTGTAACTTCATCCTACCATCCTCCTGTTTTTTAATATATTTATGGCCTTACTTGACAGACCAAAATACCTATTACGAATAAACCAGTTTGATAAATGATTGTCACTTTTCTCGCTATTATCGACACGCACTTCCTGACTCTTTAATAAAAAAATATAATAATTCAAAAGCAATACCCTCCATCACTGTTGATAGGTACAACATTTACAGCCTTTTGTTCCTTTCTGTCTGAAGCGGAAATAACTGGGGAAAGTTTGAATTAAGACGGCCTATTCTGTTCCTTTTTATTTCCAAATCTTCAACACGATGCGTTCCTGATCTTGACTATGATCCGGTTCCCTTCGCCATGTTTCGTTTTTCGGGAGTTGTTTGAAAACACAGAGGGCGATCTTGCACACAAGTGGAAAGGGAGAAGTCTTTTTTCAATGAAAAACCTTATTGAGTCTGATAAAATCTTAAATTAATGTCTGTGAAGCCGAGCAACAGAGGAAAAGCAGTTTTCTTTGTCGACGTGTTCTACATTGATGAAATAGGAAAGATGGAGTGTTTTTCCGACAAGTTCAAGAAGCTTTTCACAAGACTGCTTGATTCTGAAAAGCCGGTCATCGCAACCATCGCCTTTCGCGGGGAAGGGATCATCGGTGAGATAAAAAAGCGAAAGGATGTTCAGCTTTTTGTCATGACGCGCAACAACCGGGATCTCATATTCGCGGACATACTGAAGCTGATGATGTGAAAAATACCCGATTCTCTACTCGAGGGCGGTACTCTGGGGAACCTGGAAAAGATTCCTCAAAACCTCATCGAAGTAATCAGGCAGGTAACGGTTCCACAGCTTGATCGGCAATTCTCCTATTTCCAGTTTTCCGGAAACGGGAAACGTGAACAGGTATTCCATCAGGTATACAATGTTCCTCGCGAGGTGACCCCTATATTGCTGACGCAGGCGCTGCTCGATGATGCGGTCTTCATGCATGCACCGGCCTATTTCGCTTTCCAGCATTTCCTCGTAGTTAGAAACAATGACCTCCAGATTTACACATTCCTCTCCGGATCTGACAAATTCGATGAATGCGTTATTTGACTCCTCCGGACTCAATCCCCTTATCTGCATTATTTCAATGATTGTTTTGCTCAAAGGCTGCACAAGTATCTCTTCACGGGGTGGTCTGAAAGACACGATCAAATTTGTGGCATTATATCTGCCGGAATGACGCTCCTGTTCGACAATCTCGCAGTCCCCCATGCGATCAAGGACGGTAATAAGGCGTCCCTGTTCGGAATCGTCAAGAATCACCTTCATGCCCGCCACGTCGTTAATCACCATGCTTTCCGCATACCGAATTTCCCTTTTTTGTCTGAGATCCTCCAGCAGCCGGTTCTCTGCCTTAAGGAATTCTTCCGTCATTTCTTCCTGAGATGTGAGAAGCTGGTGCCGGGGAATGTTAAGGAACCTGGCGCGGTCATCTGCAAGCAAATCGGCGCGTTTCCTGATTGTATCAAACATCATGTCAATAATTTTGCGGGCAGATTTCTCTGCCAGCCTGTGTACACGTTTTATCCTGTGTGATCCCATATATTCGCCTATACCGTCTTGCTTCCTGAAAAACAATGTTGCATGGAAGGGCGTCTCCCGGTAAAAACGCCCCGGTTCTGCATAATAATTACGGATCAATTCGTCGATCCGGGAATTATGGTACGGCGGATTGGCGACAATGATATCTTTCAGGTCTCTTTTAAGGAATGCGGGTCTTGTTTTCAGGGTGCACTGGTGGAGAGTTTGAAACACTTTTTCTGAAAATAGTTTCAGGTAGCGTGACACATACGCGTTGTTGAAGTGGACCAGTTGGGCGATCCTATCCGCATCGGAAGGATTCACATACCCATACATCCAGCATCGTATTATATCGCTTAAGTCATTCCGATGTAAGTAACCGCTTATCGTAATCATGACCTCACCCTGAACCCAGTGAGCTGCCTAGAGGCCGTTTCTGCCATTTTTTTGTTTACATCACCCTAATGCCGTGCTACGTCCTCTTTATAAATCAACACATGACATTGACGCAGAGAATGAATGTAGTGCTCCGGCAATTAAAATCTAACGTACGTCATTCCCTCGAAGATTACCCTCGTCTCCGATGGGGGAACAGGATTCCATAAAAAACTAAACCCTGATCAGACCCGGAATGACATTTACCATATGTTTCATTATCACTTTCATAATATATAAAAGTTACATTGACAACGATTTTTTCCATATGGTGGTGCATATGTATAAACGTCTCATTATTTTGTCAGGACCATCGTGTGTCGGGAAATCACCGCTCCTCAAAGCTCTCCGGAGAGTGCATCCGGATATATCCTTTCAGATGCCCGTGATGTATACCAGCCGTCCACCCCGTTCTATCGAGCAAGAAGGTGTTGATTACT
>DNUI01000164.1:3067-4498 GCA_003508565.1 Syntrophaceae bacterium | reverse complement strand
CAGCGTCATATGTAACGCCGGATGCTATTAATTTCATGGCTAAATATGGCAGGGGGCTCATTTGCCTTTCTCTCAATGAAGAACTTGCTGATAAACTGAATCTTCCCCCGATGGTACCCGACAACCGTTCCCGTTTTGGTACTGCCTTTACCGTATCCATAGAAGCAAAGCGAGGTGTAACCACGGGTATTTCGGCTGCTGACAGGGCAACAACGGTACGAACAGCCGTCGCTGACGATGTTAGTCCTGATGATATCGTGAGTCCAGGGCATATCTTTCCCATACGGGCGAAAAAAGGCGGTGTGTTAGTGAGAACCGGCCAAACTGAAGGTTCAGTGGATCTTGCACGATTGGCCGGGTTGAAACCTGCCGGCGTAATCTGTGAAATCATGAAGGATGATGGCACCATGGCCCGGATGCCTGATCTGGAAATCTTCGCCAAGAAGCATGGCCTGAAGATAGTGACCATCGCCGATCTTATCCAATTCAGGATGCAGCACGAATCCCTGATTAGAAGGGCATCGGCGGCAACTATACCAACCCAGTATGGCGGTAAATTTAAGATTATTGTGTATGAAAATGACGTGGACGACATGAAACATGTTGCACTGGTCAAGGGAGACATTGAACCGGAAGATGAGATTCTGGTGAGGGTTCACTCAGAATGCCTGACCGGGGACGTCTTCGGGTCAGAAAGGTGTGACTGCGGGTATCAGCTCCACGCCGCCATGAAGATGGTGGAAGAGTCAGGAAAAGGCGTTATTGTGTATATGCACCAGGAAGGAAGGGGCATTGGACTGGTAAATAAAATCAAGGCCTATGAACTGCAGGAATGCGGCAAAGATACGGTGGAGGCCAATCTCACTCTCGGTTTTAAGGCAGATTTACGGGACTATGGAATTGGCGCCCAGATACTTGCCGATCTGGGTGTCAGGAAGATGAGGCTCATGACCAATAATCCCAAGAAAATTGTCGGTCTTGAAGGGTATGGCATAACCATCACCGAACGAGTCCCTATTGAAATAAAACCAACCGAAAACAATATTAAATATCTGACAACAAAAAAGAAAAAGATGGGGCATTTGTTAGAAATATAGGAGAATGAATCATGCCGAAAACAATTGAAGGGAAGCTTGTCGCCAAGGGGATGAAATTTGGCATTGTTGCCAGCAGGTTTAACGATTTTATTTGTGGACGGTTGATTGATGGCGCTGTTGATGCGTTGACAAGGGCAGGGGCGGATGAAAAAGACATCCAGATTTATAAAGTTCCCGGCGCATTTGAATTGCCCGTAATGGCGAAGAAACTGGCAAAGACCGAACGTTTTGATGCGGTCATCTGTCTGGGCGCGGTGATCAGGGGGGCCACACCCCACTTCGAATACATAAGTGCCGAAGTCACCAAGGGGATCGCAAGCGTCGGTCTGGAAAC
>DNUI01000164.1:0-2986 GCA_003508565.1 Syntrophaceae bacterium | reverse complement strand
TTTTCTGCAGGCGACAAGGTATAATTCTGATAAGGCTATTCAATACCGGCAAATACCTTCCTTGTTTTCAATGCCTTTAATGTATTGCGGGTATCTTTTTTTCGTAATTGATATAAGCAGCTCCATCATACACGACATCTGATGTAATATCACCAGAGGAACTAATGCATCAAAGAAGAAAGGCAAGAGAGGTTGCCTTACAGGTTCTTTACGCGATAGATGTTTTACATATCGATGCCAAAGAGGCTATCACGCTCTTCTGGAATAACTTTCAAGCGACGGAAGACTCCAGAAAATTTTCAACACTTTTGATCGAAGGTGCCTGGGACAATAGAGATCAAATAGATGATCTTATACGCAGCTGCTCCGAAAACTGGTCGCTGGAACGTATGTCGAGAGTAGACAGAAACATACTCCGCATGGCCGTCTATGAGCTTCTTTACTGCCCCACCATACCCCCAAAAGTGACTCTGAATGAAGCTATTGATATAGGTAAAATGTATGGCTCGGAAAACTCCGGTTCTTTTATAAACGGTATTCTTGATGCCGTGTATCTCAAATTATATACAGAAAGTACAAAACAGGATGTCAACGGAAGCAACAATTCATGAGGATTTGATTACGTATTCTTTTCGAGACAATCATCTCCATCGCAGGGGGACCCTTAATTCTGCAGTGAACAAAGGGGGAACATTATTATTCCTTATGGATGGAAGTTTCTCCGCAGTTTACTGTGGAGAGCTTCAATATGTGGAGGCTGAATGAATCATGGAAGACAAGTATAAACCCCAGAAACTGGAAAAGAAATGGCAGAAGATATGGGAAGATAAGGGCATTTTCAAGGTCACAGAAGACGCCGGCAAAAAAAAGTACTACCTTTTGGAGATGTTCCCTTATCCATCCGGAAAAATTCATATCGGCCATGTACGGAACTACACTATTGGCGACGTCGTGGCTCGCTACAAACGGATGAACGGATACAATGTCCTCCACCCTATGGGCTGGGATTCTTTCGGCATGCCCGCGGAAAATGCGGCTATCGCCCACGGAATTCATCCGGCAACATGGACTAACGAAAACATCTCCTATATGAAAAAACAGCTCAAGGAGATGGGATTCAGTTATGACTGGGACAGAGAACTTTCCACGTGCGAGCCGGAGTATTACCGCTGGGAACAACTGTTTTTCCTCTGGATGTACGAAAAAGGCCTCGCCTACAAAAAAAGCTCTATCGTAAACTGGTGTACAATCTGTCAGACTGTACTGGCAAACGAGCAGGTGGAAGCCGGCCAGTGCTGGAGATGCTCCACGGAGGTCGAGGAAAAATATCTCGACCAGTGGTTTTTCCGTATCACGGACTATGTAGAAGAGCTTCTCAATTATTGCGACAAGCTTCCGGGATGGCCGGAACGGGTCATTACCATGCAGAAAAACTGGATCGGTAAAAGTTTCGGATGCGATATCCTGTTCCCCATAGCAGACGGCAACGGAATGATTCAAGTCTTTACAACACGACAGGACACGGTATATGGAGCGACGTTTATGTTGATCGCCGCAGAACTTCCACTCGTAATAGACCTGGTAAAGGGGAAACCGATTGAACATGAAGTCAGGGAATTTGTAGAGAAGGTTAAAAAGCAAGATAAGCTGATGCGGACATCGGAATATTACGAAAAAGAGGGTATATTTTTAGATGCGTACTGCCTCAACCCTCTCACAAAGAAGAAGATGCCCATCTTCGCTACAAATTTCGTTGTTGCCGAGTACGGAAGCGGCTGTGTCATGGCCGTACCCAGCCATGATCAGCGAGACTTTGAATTCGCAAAAAAATTCAATCTGCCTTTAATCGTTGTTATTCAGCCGCACAATAAACCGCTCAATGTCAACACCATGATGGAAGCCTACGTGGGCGAAGGCATGCTCGTCAACTCGGGACAATTCAACGGTATGGAAAATTTGAAAGCCCTTGACGCCATTGCCGAATATCTGGAATCTATCGGTCGAGGCAAAAAAACCATCCAGTACCGCTTGCGAGACTGGGGCATCTCCCGGCAGCGCTACTGGGGGGCTCCGATTCCCATCATTTACTGTGATACCTGCGGTACAGTACCGGTTCCGGAATCCAAACTGCCCGTCATCCTGCCCCGCGAAGTGGAGTTAACGGGAGCGGGAGGATCTCCTCTGGCGAAGTATGACGCATTTTCAAAAACCATCTGTCCCAAGTGCGGCAACGATGCAAAACGGGAAACGGACACCATGGATACGTTCGTGGAATCTTCCTGGTATTTTGACCGCTTCTGCTCGCCCCACTGCGCAGAAAAGCCTGGTCTTGATACACAAAAAGTCCATTACTGGATGCCGGTGGATCAGTACATCGGCGGTATTGAACACGCGATTCTCCATCTCCTCTACTCGCGTTTCTTCACAAAGATGCTCAGAGATTATGGTGTTCTGGATTTCGATGAACCATTTACGAATCTCCTGACCCAGGGAATGGTCTGCAAAGAGACGACTCGTTGCAAAGAACACGGTTATCTCTTTCCCGATGAAGTGAAAGAAGGAAAATGCACCCGCTGCCAGGATGAGGTAACAATCGGCAAATCGGAAAAAATGTCCAAATCCCTGAAAAATGTCGTTGACCCTGATTACCTGATAAAAAATTATGGCGCCGATACAGTAAGGATGTTCTGTCTTTTCGCAG
Organism: Syntrophaceae bacterium; assembly: GCA_003508565.1. Taxonomy (GTDB): domain Bacteria; phylum Desulfobacterota; class Syntrophia; order Syntrophales; family UBA2185; genus UBA2185. Next base: position 285 of record DNUI01000164.1, on the reverse strand, counting down.
CACCCCCGGAGAAGGATCTGGAATGGTCTGATCAGGGGGTAGAGGGATCATTCCGCTTCCTCAACAGGGCGTGGAGAATAGTGATTGACTATCTTGAGGATATCAAGGATGTCAAACCATTCGATGGCAGCATTGATATTGAGGGGGATCTGAAAACTCTGAGGCGAAAAACCCACCAGACGATAAAAAAAGTGACGCGCGATATTGAGGACAGGTTCCATTTCAACACGGCCATAAGCGCAGTCATGGAACTGGTGAATGCCCTGTACCTGTTGGAGCGACCGG
>DNUI01000225.1 GCA_003508565.1 Syntrophaceae bacterium | reverse complement strand
TTTTTTTGCCTCCGGCAAGTCTCCCATCATGCCCGGCACGGCGGCCGTTCTCAATCTGACCCTCCCGGGTGGTCTCGTGTTGGCAACGGGATTAATGGTCATTTATGCTGATGATACATCCTTCAGTTTCATAACTATTCAGGGTCATATCCTTTCCGGCTGGATCACCTTCAGTAGTTTTAAGGAAAAAGCAGACACGATTATCCAGGTACATCCGGTTTTCAGGGCCAGTGATCCGCTTATGGAGATTGGCTTACGATTAGGAGCAGCGAAGCAAGAGGATCGGTTTTGGCATAAAACCCTCGGCAATCTGGCGCTCCGTCTTGGTGTTCAGGGGGATCTCTCACAGCAGGACAGCCTCATCGACCCGCACCTTCAGTGGAGAGAATATAAGAATCTTTGGTACAGCGCGGCTGTTCGATCTTCTTTATACATGCCATTCTATATGCTAAAAAGGATGTGAAACTTCCAATAAGACACCGTGGTAGGATAGCATATCATCGATGCCTAAACGAGACTGTTACGATGCCGTTGTTGTGGGTGCAGGACCGAATGGTCTCTCTGCAGCAATTACACTTATCAATGAATTCAAAGATGTCCTTTTGCTGGAATCAAGGGAAACCATAGGCGGCGGCGTTCGCTCTGCAGAGGTCACGCTTCCCAATTTCATTCATGATATCTGTTCCGCTGTCCATCCGCTGGCCATTTTTTCCCCCTTCTTTCGTCAACTTGACCTTCATAACTACGGCCTTTCCTGGATACAACCGGAAATACCGCTTGCCCATCCTTTCGAGGACGGATCAGCCCTCTGCCTCCACCGTTCATTGGAGATCACCAGTGATGCCCTGGGTGCTGACGGCAAAGCATACAAAGACCTTCTCGCTCCCTTTGTGGAAAATCATGAAAAAATATTATCTGACATTCTGGCGCCTCTTCATTTCCCTAAAAATCCTTTTTTAATGGGATTCTTCGCCATGAATGGACTTCGCTCTATCAAATGCCTTGTGAATAAAAAATTCAAACGGGAGCAGACACGCGCCCTCTTCGCGGGCTTAGCCTCGCACGGCATGATACCTCTCGATAAACCGGCAACAGCAGCGTTTGGCATCGTATTAGCAACTTTGGCCCATGCCATAGGGTGGCCGATCATAAAAGGGGGCTCACAGAAACTGGCTGATGCCCTTGCGGGTTATTTCAGTCATAAAGGAGGAGAAATAGTAACCGGAAAGACGATCCATTCTTTTCATGATCTGCCAAAGGCAAAATATTATTTCTTCGATGTAACTCCTCGTCAACTGCTTACTATCACAGAACTCGGTCTGTCTGAAAGGTATCGTAGAAAACTAGCCGCTTTCCGCTACGGGCCGGGTGTATGTAAAGTGGATTGGGCTCTTAAGGAGCCAATCCCCTGGAAGGTGAATATCTGTAAGAAGGCCGGTACCATTCACCTGGGGAACTCCTATGAGGAAATCAACTCTTCACTACGCCATGTAGGCATGGGAAGGATGTGTTCATTTCCATATCTCGTGATAGCCCAGCAGAGCCTCTTCGATCCCTCCCGCGCTCCCGATGGCAAGCATACCGCGTGGGCTTACTGCCATGTCCCTCATGGATCAAGGGAAGATGTTGCTGATCTCATCGAAGACAGGATAGAACGATATGCGCCAGGATTCCGGGAGGTCATACTGGATAAAAGCAGCATGTCAGCGGCGGCCATGGAGATATACAACCCAAACTATGTGGGAGGAGACATCAACGGAGGCGTGCAGGATTTAGGGCAACTGTATACCCGGCCTGTTATGACTCTTTCTCCCTACAGAACATCGGCAAAAAATATTTTTATATGTTCTTCATCTACCCCGCCCGGTGGAGGCGTTCACGGTCTTTGCGGCTACTATGCGGCACAAGCTGTCCGCAAATAAATACTAAACCATAGTCAGTGAAGAATGTCGATACGGCGCTCCTCTGCATGAAATAGAAATGACTGTTTCCGAAATTACTACAAGAAGAGAATACAGAATTTGAATCCGCAATCATTCACATTTTTTCGCAAGACACCTGGTATGATTGAACAAAATAAGGAAGTGAGTCTTCATGTAATGAAAAGTCTTCCCGGAAAAATTTTACCCCTCCTGACTGTTTTGTTGTTCGGTCGTGCCGGCTTTTATCAAGATAATGAAGTCGGCAGCCTCGCATAGAAAAAGCGTCGTCACGAGATCATCCGGTAGGGTGCTGACCGGATGGGCGTGGCGGCGCTTCGATCTTTTTTACAAAATTGTAATCACCTGCCGGACGAACGAATTGAGAAGATCGCGGCTTCTACAGAAAAATATCGATAAAATCGGCGGCTGAAACCTGATTTTTGTTTTTAATTGTCCTTTTGCCGTCGGAATAACTCGTCGTTGCGCATTGCTTAAACAACGTGCAATTTCCGGCCTTGTCCGGATTAAATCCCCGGCACACACGTAAGACATCGGGTGATATTTCGTCGATGAGCACGATTTTCCCGTCTCCGTATTTGAGCCTGCCTAATTCGAACTTGCCATCGATTACATGAAGGTTCTTCGTTGTAAATTCCCGAGAAACGATTTCAGCGATGTTTTTAACAAGCTCCACACTCTGCGCGATCTCCTTTTTGGTCAGCGCGCCTGTTTCTTCCAGGGCCTCCAGCGTAATCAGGATATCGCTGTCTCCCTTGGTCCACGCTTCGACTACTTTATGAAGATTCTTACAGGGCCTCACAAAAGGGTACCTTCTCCAGAAGCTTCCCGTCGCGTTATTTCTCCAGGTGAATTCGAGATTCAATAGCGGAGCAGATCCGGGAAATTCCGGAGATTCCGACTGCATGGAGAGCGGTATTGCTGGTTCAACGATCATTTCATTTTCGTTGATTGTATCAATGTAATGTGTCGGGACGCCTTTTTCTTTCAGCAATGTAAAAAAATGAGATGCAAACCTGCACGCAATAGCGCCTTTTCCGGGAATGTCGCCGACAACGGTATCATATCCCGGGTCGAAAATGGTTTTGCCGTTTTCTATGTAACCTGTTGCTCTGTCAGTAAAAACGAATCTATACTTCCCCTTGTGTGATCCGTCCGTTATGTTAAAAACATCTTTCGA
>DNUI01000187.1 GCA_003508565.1 Syntrophaceae bacterium | reverse complement strand
GGGAGACTTGCCGGAGGCAAAAAAACGGTTTCCCGTGGGCCAGAAACTGGGAAATTCAGACCTCCACAGGGATATTATTTGCTGAGGTTCGAGGTTTATTTCCTTCACGCGCAGCCGATATTTCTTGTCCCAAAACCGACCAAAACCCTGCACAGGACTTGTAGTTTGCCTGCCTTCGACATTGATATTCATGACCTCCGCGGGGATGTCCCTCAATGATATACGCTCAACAGACCTTGCCCAGCCGGGCGCAAGTGGCCCCTGGTAGTGTGGGTAAGTATTGATAGAAGGGATGATTCTTTCCGAAATACTTAAACTTTGTAATGCTTCCTTCTCATTATCAAAGAGGGCAATAGCTTCATCGAGACGGGTGAGATGAAAGACATCGCGGAATGGATCTTTAAGGCCGCAGGCGGCCAGGGTGAGATGGTGCTGATGTGCCCTGGACGTGAAAATGGCCAGTGAACCTGCCCCTTCCGTGTCCATGTGGAGAAGATCAGACAAATTCAAAAGGATATTTTTAGATTTATCAATGGCATCTCTCAACCTCGGCGCCATTTCGCTGTTGCAGGAGGAATCCATAACCCCGCGAATATCCAGTACCACAATGTTTTGACCGGGCATTCTCGTTTCAATAACACACCCCTTTTCACCCCTGTAAAATTCGCTATTGTGCATTCCTTTTGATGACGTTTCATCGAATTCCATAATCACACCATGTCCCGCAGGTTTGGGGCTTGACGCGAGTGGGTGGATCTCTGCCAAGCATTCCCGTTGAGAGCATACGCAAAACGTATGCGTTATACCGCATCCTTTTTCCTGTAATTACATTCGGCCTAAATGTATTTTTTGATTTTGATAAGAACTTTTTCCCTTTGCGGAAGTATACGAATAATGGGTTTGTCTGTCAATAGAATCATTGTGCCAGGATGTGCAGGTTACTTGACTTTCTGAGTGCCGAACCCGGCTTCGGACTCTGTAGATGTTTGAGTGATCTTATGGCTCTTAACGACGCCATTGTCATCAAAGAGAATAATAAGGTTGTTCGTGATTTTCGTCGCCCCGCCATACAAAGGTATGCTGGACTTGCTTAGCTCCGACCATGTATAGAAAAACATCCTTTCATTATTCAAGGTCTTCGTGGGGGGGCCGAACTCAAGCACCACATCCGACTTTGTCGTCTTGCCGTCGATGATGCTGCTTGCTACTTTCTCCTCATCGATCGATGCCCCTTGCTTCACACTCTTGAAGCCACAAGCAGTGAGAGCCACGAGCAAACATACTATAAACAGGAACAGGGAAAGCCTTTTCATTATTCCGCTCCTTTCAGTATTGGTTTATGGATTATTACTACCTCAGAGAAACGGAGATTTCAAGTATTAATGAGAAAAATGGGAGACACTTCCATATTCGCATCCATGAAAAGTACCTTTTCAGTTATGAAAACTTCCTGAATACGACGCCTTGTACAAAGGCTGAATGGTTGTGCGGTGTTTGTGTATTCGCGCTAAGGTGCGGGACGCGGTTTGTAAAGAAGAGCCCATTCCGGCATGTTTGACAGAATGGTGAAATTATTCTATATGATTTCTTAAGAGAGAACTATGCCATCCTGGATCATCATTGCTTTTATTATAATAGGAAGTCTCGTTGCACTCAAATTGCTGTTTGCCTTTTCCCTTGTGTCCGTGTTCCCCATAACTCAAGGCGCAATGTTCCACCCGTCAGCGCGTGTCAGGGTGAGGACATTCCTGGATCATGTACCAATGGAGGCCGGTGACCTTCTTGTCGACATCGGCTGCGGGGATGGAAGGGTTCTCAGGGAAGCGAAGAGACGGTATGGCATCAGGGCGCTGGGATTCGAGGTGAATCCTGTCGCCTATACGCTGGCCCGGCTCCGCACGCTCGGGATGGAAGGAATCGACATACGGTGGCGCAATTTCTGGTATGTGAATATCCGGGATGCTGATGTAGTATTTTGCTATCTCTTCCCCGACGTCATGGGGAGGCTTGCAGGAAAGCTGGAAGCGGAACTTCGTCCGGGGACCAGAGTCATTTCCTGCAATTTCCCCCTTCCCGGATGGCGGCATTCAGAGGTGCTGTATCCAGAATCATCCCTGCATGGAGATCCGATCTATTGCTATCATTTCCCGCAAGCCTTGCATTACCCGGATACATTGGAAGATCGAAGCTCTCCGCAGTAACCTACGGAGAGTCTTCGATCCGTAAGGAAATATAATTTTAACCATTCGCTCGCTACAGGAATCACTGTCAACTATGACGCCTCGCATTCATATCGGAACGTCAGGCTGGAACTATCACCACTGGAGGGGCGGCTTTTATCCTCCAGATTGCCCGAAAGCCAAATGGCTTCAGCACTACACTAAAAACTTTACAACCGTTGAGGTGAATGCCACATTCTACGGTCAGCCTAAACCGGAAACCTTCAAAACATGGCGACGCGCTACTCCTGATGGGTTTCTGTGGGCTGTCAAAGCCAACCGATATATTACACACATCAAACGGCTGCGGGATGTGCATGAGCCTCTGGAGAGGTTTTTCGGCGCGGCACTATTGCTGAAAGAAAAGCTCGGGCCCGTTCTCTTTCAGCTTCCACCTGGTCTCGCCTTTCATGAAAGTATTTTTGACGGGTTTTGTGAAAATCTCGAACACTACAAACATCCCTGCGCTCTCGAGGTCCCCGCCATACAAGCTGGCTTGCCGACAGGGTTCTGGCAAGGCTTGAAAAGCGGCGAATTGCGTTCTGCATATCCGACACCGCGGGTCGTTATCCCTATGGCGAAGCGGTGACGGCCGACTTTGTCTATATCCGTCTTCATGGGTCGCAAAAACTCTATGTGTCGGAGTATACAGAGGAGGAGCTGCACACGTGGGCTCAAAAGATCAGAAAGTGGGACAAAGATACTTACGTCTATTTTGACAATGATTTCGCCGGGCATGCTCCGAAAAATGCCGCGAGGGTGAAGGAGATATTAGCCTCTTTCATGCCAGTGCCCCGTGTCATAATCAAGGAGCTGGAACGGCCGGAATAACCCCTTGTACTTCATGGAACTCAGCTCGCGGATATAATAACCGAGATAATAGTATTTCAGCCCGTTGTCACGGGCCCACTCAATCTCCTTTATGATGGAGAAGGTTCCGGGGGAGAAAAAATGGAATTGCGGATCAAAAGAGAAATAGATTGTGGAAAGTGATGTTTTACCCAGATCGAGGAAACCATTACCCGCCAACTTACCGTTTATGAACAACGCGGATACGAGTGTCGGGACAGGTGACACAAAAAACCCATCGATGTACTCATCCAGATCACTGGGTTCTCTGTTGTAACGAACATGCAGAAACTTGTTGTAGATGTCTAAGCTTTTCCTGATGTGCCTGAGTGCGAAATCTTTCGCCTCGAAGACATGAAATTCAGTCGAAACATTTTTTTTGAGGATACGAAGCTGACTTTTTGAAGGGTTGAATGCGTTTACACACACACGGATAGGAAGACAACGCCGGCAATTACTGCAGCTGTTACGATAAAAATACCATGAATTATGACGCCAGCCCCATGCGAGGTATTCGTCGATCTGTTCCGGAGATAAACATACATTCCACAACAAGACTTCTTCAACCGGGGCAATGATATCCGGGAAATAGGGACATCTCCTGGCGGCTACAAAGCTCAGCTCTTTGAGGAAATCTCCCATTCACGTCTCATCGACTTTCATTTTTTGTATGACCTCGAAAAGCTTTTCCGCGGACACCTCTTCCGGGGGTATTGGCTTTCCGAATTCGAGGGAAATACGCGCCCACTTTCTTTTGGAAGGCC
>DNUI01000286.1 GCA_003508565.1 Syntrophaceae bacterium | reverse complement strand
GCAGGTTGAGAATTTGGTGACAGCCCTCAAATTACAATTCATCTCACTTGCCAAAAATGAAATGGGAACTATCATGCCCGGTTATACTCACCTGCAGAAGGCGCAACCGGTGCTCCTATCTCATTATCTCCTTGCCTATTGGGAAATGCTGGATCGGGATGAAGAACGATTGCGACAATGCTTCAAAAGGGTAAATGTCATGCCCCTCGGATCGGCCGCGCTTGCGGGGACAGGTTTGCCCATCGACAGGGCGTATACGGCCCGTTTGCTGAAATTTCCAGAAATGTCCCGCAACAGCATGGATGCCGTATCGGACCGGGACTATGTCGCCGAATTCATTTTTGTCGCTTCTGTCATCATGATGCACATGAGCCGATTCTGTGAAGATATAATTCTCTGGTCGACGGATGAGTTCAATTTTCTGGAAATATCGGACGCCTTTACCACGGGAAGCAGCATCATGCCGCAGAAAAAAAATCCTGACACGGCAGAATTGGTCAGGGGGAAAACAGGGCGCGTGTACGGCAATCTTGTGGCACTGCTGACACTGATGAAGGGACTGCCCATGACGTACAACAGGGATCTCCAGGAGGATAAAGAGCCTCTCTTCGATACTGTAGATTCGTTGAAAGGGTGCCTGGGAATCATGACCGAGATGCTTAAAAATTTGAAATTCAACAGAGAGAAGATGCAAAAAAAAGCTTCTGGAGGCTTTTCCGCAGCTACAGATGTCGCTGAGTATCTTGTCATGAAAGGGATTCCGTTTCGAGAATCTCATGGGATAGTAGGCCGTCTTGTTGCGTATTGTATTGAGAAGAATAAAGAGATACCAGATCTGACGATGAAAGAGTTTCACCAGTTTCATGGGGCATTTGAGAAGGATATATATGAACATATTACCGTGAAAAATGTTGTGAACGCGAGAAAATCTATAGGCGGGACATCCGAAAAAATGGTATTGATGCGAATAAGGGATATTGAAGGCAAAAAAAAATGATGAATGCAGGACGATCGTTACCTGTCCTTGTGTGTGTGTGTATGTTTCTGTTATGGAGTGTTCAGAGCTGCGGAAAGAAGGGAGACCCGCGGCCTCCTGAGATGGCACCGCCTAGTGCTATTTCTGATCTCAGGGCGACTCTTGTCGAATCGGGAATATATCTTCGCTGGAGCATACCGGATGCAAAAGCGGGTATTCAGAGCTACAAAATTCAGAGAAATGAGCAGGATGAAGAGGGGTCTTCCTGTGTTGACTGCCCCCGAGAATTTGTTATGCTTGCCGATATTTCCGTCAATGCCCCGGCGTTAAAAAAAGAAGAGGCGAATAGTGCCGGCTACCTGGATTTGCAGGTCAAGGCGGGGTATCGTTATGCCTATCAGATTATTGCCTGTGATATGGCGAGACATTGCAGTGAGGCATCAAATATCGAAGAAATAATTGTCAGTACGAAAGGTCCTCAAGAGAGAGAAGGAGTAAGGACTACAAATAAATGAATTATTTTCATTATAAAGGCAAAGAACTCTGGTGTGAAGAAGTTCCCGTTTCCAATATCGCCAAGGAAGTGGGGACACCGCTTTATCTTTACAGTCACAGAACATTACAGCATCACTTCCGTGTGTTTGATAGCGCTTTTTCTGATGTGCCTCACATCATCTGCTTTGCCGTAAAATCTAATTCAAATATCGCTGTCCTTCGGACTTTTATCAGAGAGGGCGGAGGTGTGGATATTGTTTCCGGAGGTGAGCTGTATCGCGCTCTGCGAGCAGGGGTAGACAGCAATAAGGTCGTGTATTCCGGGGTGGGGAAGAAAGTCGATGAAATTGAATATGCGCTCAAATCAAATATTTTGATGTTTAACGTTGAGTCTTCCCAGGAACTCCAGGTCATCAATGATTGCGCCAAAAGATTGGGTAAGAAGGCAGGCATAGCCCTCAGGGTCAATCCGGATGTGGATCCGGAAACCCATCCCTATATATCTACGGGGCTTAAAAAAAATAAGTTCGGTATTGATATCAAGAAATCTCTTGAAGAGTACCGTCAGGCAAACGCGCTGACTCATTTAGACATTAGAGGCGTCAGCTGTCACATCGGATCACAGGTGACAAAAATTTCTCCATTCATCGATGCCCTCAAGCGCCTGAAAAGACTCATCCGTCTTCTTAGGGACGAAGGCATCGAAATCCGGTATCTTGATTTGGGAGGAGGTCTTGGCATAACCTATGACCGGGAAGAGGTTCCCCACCCTTCGGAGTACGCCAGGACAATAATTGATGCGTCTAAAGACATACATTGCACTTTCATTTTTGAACCGGGAAGGGTTATTGTGGGCAATGCGGGAATATTAGTGACGGAGGTGCTCTATACCAAAAGCAATGAGGAAAAGAACTTCGTGATTGTTGATGCTGGCATGAATGATTTGATGCGTCCTAGCCTTTATGATTCATATCATCACATACAGCCGGTGATTCAACAAGAGAGGGATGAGATTGTTGCCGATGTAGTTGGTCCGATTTGTGAATCAGGAGACTACCTGGCAAAAGGGAGAAAGATTTTCGAGTTTAAGAGAGGAGAATTAATGGCGGTGATGAGTGCCGGCGCATATGGTTTTTCAATGTCTTCAAATTACAATTCAAGAAGCAGAGCGCCGGAAGTCCTGGTAAGGAATGATAGGTTTTTCGTTATCAGGAAAAGAGAGGTATATGCCGATTTAATCAGGGGTGAGGAAATTCCGGATTTTTAGACAGAGGCCCTCCTCCGCCGGTTCAATAACATTATTAAGAAAGAAAAAAATTAAGGAGCAGTTATGTTTACTGGAGCAATTGTTGCGATAGTCACACCTTTTAAAAATGGCAAGGTCGATGAGGAGACCTTCAGAAACCTGATCGAGTTTCAGATTGCGAATGGAACTGACGGCATAGTACCGTGCGGCACAACCGGTGAATCCTCGACATTGTCTCATGAAGAGCATGACAGGGTAATTGAAATTACCATAGATGCCGTAAAAAAACGGGTACCGGTCATTGCCGGGACCGGTTCCAATAGCACCGATGAAGCTCTTCGACTCACGAAGCACGCCTACGAGGCAGGCGCCGATGGAGCGTTGATGGTCTGTCCCTATTACAACAGGCCGACCCAGGAGGGGCTGTATCAGCATTTTAAGAAAATTGCGGAGTCTGTTCCAATTCCTATTGTTCCGTACAACATCCCCGGGAGAACGGGAGTTAATCTCTTACCGGAGACGGTGGCGAAACTTGCCAAGATAAGTAATATTGTGGGGATTAAAGAAGCATCGGGCTCTCTGAAGCAGATGCATGACATAATCGCGCTCTGCGGCACCGAATTTTCTGTGCTCTCCGGAGATGATTTTTTCACCATGCCGCTCTTGATGTTAGGCGGGAAAGGCGTGATTTCCGTAATTTCCAATATCTCACCTGCAGACATGGCGGCTATGATCGATGCGTTTGCGGCAGGTGACATCAAGAGAGCGAGACAGTTACATTACAAAATGGTACCTTTAATCGACATGCTGTTTATTGAAACCAACCCGGTTCCTGTCAAGGCCGCTCTGTCGATAATGGGGAAAATTTCTTATGATGTGAGGCTCCCCATGTATAAATTGTCGGACGGCAATTATGAAAAACTGAAAAACGCCATGAAGAACTATGGGCTGATATCATAAGGGATCAAGGGGTCGAGGATTCCAGGATTCGAGAGTAATAAAAGATATTTTCCTTGATCACTTGACCCATTGAATCCTGAAGCAATGGCTTTAGCCGTTGGTAGTCTGATTTAAGTATAGAGGAGCATTTAATGATTAAAACCATTGTTACTGGTGCAGGTGGCAGGATGGGGAGAAGAATCATAAGCCTTATCGCCGGTGATAAAGACATGCAGTTGACAGGCGCCGTTGAGCAGGAGGGGCATGAACTTGTTGGAAAGGATATCGGAGAGATAATCGGACTGGGCAAAATGGGGATAAATGTCAATGATAACGTGGCATCATGCGCGAAGTATGGTGATGTGATTATTGATTTTACCCATCATGAGGCGTCCCTGCACAACCTTGAGACTGCTGTGGAAAACAATCTCGCTATTGTTATCGGAAGTACAGGTTTTACTGCCGATGAGATGGCAAGGGTTAAAGTGCTTGCTCAGGAAACCCGCTGTATAGTATCACCAAATATGAGCGTGGGCGTGAATGTCATGTTCAAGGTTCTTGAGGATGTAGCAGGCATTCTCGGTGATGATTATAACGTGGAGATTGTGGAAGCACACCACAACTTGAAAAAAGACGCTCCCAGCGGTACGGCCATGAAGATGGCGCAGATCATCGCAGAAAGGCTGGGTCGTGACCTGGAGCATGCAGGCATTTACTCAAGAAAAGGAATGATTGGTTCGAGGACAAAAGACGAGATTGGTATTCAAACATTAAGAGCCGGCGATATCGTGGGAGAGCATATGGTCATGTTCGGCGGAATGGGAGAGAGACTGGAATTTATCCATCGCGCCCATAGCCGCGATAACTTTGCGCGGGGTGCAATCCTCGCGGCGAAGTGGCTA
>DNUI01000118.1 GCA_003508565.1 Syntrophaceae bacterium | reverse complement strand
AATTCTTGCCCAGGCAGGGTTGAAGCATGTGGAATTCGGTACGGAAGCCCTTGCGGATAGAGTGCTCGCGTCATACGGTAAACCCTTTCACGCTGACGATGTTTTTATCTCTCACAGGGAAGCCCTCAGTGCCGGTCTGCATGTCGCTCATTATCTCATGACGGGCGGGCCGGGGGAAAATGAGGACACATTGAGGGAAACCCTGACGAACGCCGACAGGTTGGAGAAAACTGTTTTCTTCATCTTCAATGGTATAAGATTATATCCGCATACAACCCTGTACAACCTCGCGATTAAAGAAGGACAGATCGAACCGCGCTGTGATCTCCTTGAGCCGGTATTTTACTGGTCTCCTTCATTACCTCGCAAGACGGCTATTGATCTTGTGAAAAATCATATCGGCAGCCGCACCAACTGGGTCATCGGTTCCGGGCCTCCGCAGATGTACAAAATAATTGAGAGGTTACATGCGCGGGGGCATGTCGGCCCCCTGTGGGAGCGACTGATCCAATGAAGAATGAAGGGAAAGAGGCGGGGTATGTATCTCCCGCAGTGATAGCCGGCGTTATCGCTCTCACACTTGCGGTTTTCCTATTCTTTTTTCATGCCACTCTGGTTTTTATCTTTCCCCTTGCCGTTTTTGTTGCTCTCTGTGTTTTGGCCCCTTTTTTCCCCTCCCGCGGTTTCTTTTTGCGCGTTGTCAGTCGAGGGCATACTGGTAACGCATTGGTATCATTGACATTTGATGACGGTCCTGATCCGGAAACGACAAGGCCGCTCTTGAAATTGCTGGACCGCAGCGGCACAAAAGCCACTTTCTTTGTCACGGGGGAAAGGGCTGCCCTCTATGGCGAGCTTATTTCGGATATCCTCGCACACGGTCACGATATCGGCAACCATTCATACCATCACGATCCCTTTTTAATGCTGCGCCGCAAGAAAACATTGTACAGGGAGATTGAATCAACGCAACTATTGTTGAAGCGTTTCGGCATAACCCCAGCCGTCTTCCGGCCGCCCGTAGGTATTACCAACCCGAGACTGGCTGATGTTCTGGCGCAACTGAAGCTTTGCTGCGTGACCTTTACCTGTCGGGCCTTTGACGCCGGAAACAGGAATATTCAGCGGCTGTCCAGGCGGATTCTGAGAAAAGTAAAACCGGATGATATTATCCTTCTCCACGACATTCGGCCGGGAGGTACCGCAACGACGGAAGCTTTTCTGGGGGAGATTGAATTGATCGTGGCCGGATTGAAAAACAAAGAATTACAGATCGTTTCTCTGGCAGATCTTATTGGAAAGCCGGTGATGTTCCGGATCAATCATGACGGATGACGATTCCCGAAACCCATGGGGCGCGAAAAATTTTTTGACATAGCCATGGATCGGTGATAGAGAAAAAAACTTAAATATGTTGCAAATGAATATGGATGAAACATGGCACAACATATCGCATGAAAGTGATACGTCACGTGATGAAGCTCTGGCGAAGGCATGCGCAGAAACAGGATCGCCCTGGTTTTCCGGTCATTTTCCGAACGATCCGATACTCCCTGGTATTGCCATCCTTTCCATGGTGACGGGCGTTATCAAACACCATGAATCCGAAAACGGGAACAAGGTCAGGATATCGGCAATAAAGAGAGTCAGGTTCAGGCTCCCGGTGAAACCCGATGATATGTTGACCATATCCGTATATCTCCCTCCACAGGGAGACGGCAGGTCCTATCATTTTAAGGTGACATTACATGATCAAACCGCCTGCACAGGGATAGTTTCCTTTGAACTGTTGCCGTAGGCATGTTTGGTTGTCTTTTAGTACGAAAATATAATTTTGCTGTCATTCCGGACCTGATCCGGAATCCAGTATTTTTCATGGTTCCCCGCTGGAATCTGCCCTCGACTCGATCTGGGGCGGGGACTATACCTGGATTCCCGCCTCCGTGGGAATGACGACAAGGAACTTTTTTAAAATGTCTTATATTCTTCTATAAGGGAGGATTTTGAATGCCCGTAAGTACAGATAACAAGGCATTGATAATTCGCATTGCGGAAATTATAATTTCTGAATTAAAACTGGAGGATATCTCGCCGGAAACATTTGATCCAGCTCTTGATCTGGTGGACGAACTGGGTGTTGACAGCATGGACCTGGCTACGGTTGTTCTCGTGCTCCAGGACGAATATGGCATCACCATCGATGAGGACGATTATCCCAAACTCAGAAATATTCGCATGATTGCCGAATATATAGAGCAAAAGAGGACTGCATAAATTAACGTAACCCCTCATGAAAGATTCATGGATACTACGAACTTAATAACAATCCCAGAACGCAATAACGAGCCGAAAAAATGGAAATTTTCCGAATTGCTTGCTGACCATGAGGTTCGCAAGCGCTGGCAGAAGGTGAGAAAGTATTTTTTCCTCCGTGAATCGACATATGACATGACCAACCTTTGCAACATCCGCTGCGACGGCTGTTATTTTTATGAAGGAGAAAAACAGTTCGCGCAAGGAAACGAGAACCCGGAGGCGTGGCGGAAACTGATGAAAGAGGAAAAGGCACGAGGCATCACGTATGTCGTTCTGGCCGGAGCAGAACCATCCATGGTTCCGGAGCTTCTTGAGGTTTGCTGCCAGGAAATGCCCCTCGGATGCATTGCCACGAATGGATTTAAACGCATTCCCGATTCAGTGGGCTATAAAATTCATATCTCTGTCTGGGGAAACGATGAAACGAGTCTGCGCGTAAGAAGGGCGAAAAATTTGCTGGTGAAACAAATTGACAATTACCGGGGCGATCCCAGGGCCATTTTTGTCTATACCTTTACACGGGATAATATAGATGAAATTTATGAGGTTATGGCAAGTATTGTCGCGCACGATTGCAAAATAACCTTCAATGTATTTTCCTCTCCCTTAGGCTATGCCGGTTCGCTCCGGCACACGGCGGATTCCCTTGTCCGGACGCGAAACGTCATGCTGGATCTCCTCGCCATGTATCCCGGCCACGCAGTATTTTCCCCCTATAATGTCGTTGCCCACACCCATCAGTACGGACTCCACAAGCTGTATGGATGTTCGTACCCACGGAGGAACCCCTCCACGGATATAGGCCTTGGACGGTCATTCCGGCAATACCGGGCGGATCTGTCCTGGGATCGTGACGTGGCATGCTGTGTTCCCGATACGGATTGTGACGATTGCAGGCATTATGCTTCCGGCAGCGCTGTCGTTACCGCACGGCTTTACCGTCATGTGACTGACCCGGATACGTTTAAATCCTGGCTTGACTACGTGGATACATACCTTGCCGTATGGGTAAAAGGCTATGAAAAAGATGATAACCTGTGCCGTGAGATGATTTCGCCGCCTTTATAAAAAAAGAGAAAGAGAAAAATTATCGCCGTTTTTCTTCAATAGATATAGTGAGAATCCATGAAAACCATCAGTTCTTTACTGGATAAAGAATGGCATGAACGCTACCGGAAGATATCGTCTCTGAATATCCGCAGCTCTATTTATGATATAACCAACCAGTGCAATTTGCGCTGCAAGGGATGTTTCTTCTTTTCCTCCGATGAACATGAGGCCTCTACCGAGGAGACGGATATTGAAAAATGGTATCAATTTGTCGGCAAAGAAAAGGAACGGGGCGTGAATCTCGCCATATTGATCGGCGGAGAACCGACGCTTCATCTGGACAGGGTAGAGGCTTTCTACTCGCAACTGCCGTCATATTGTGCGACCAATGGACTGATAAAAATCTCCAGGGACCGTTTCCCTGATATGATGGTGGGAGTCTCCCTGTGGGGGGACGAAAACGATGAGAAAACACTGCGGGGTAAAGATACGTTTGCCGTATCCAGCAAAAACTACGAAGGAGACCCTCACACCTACTATCTCTACACGATAACCCCGAAACAGGTGGGACGGATTGAACATGTAATCAAAAAAATAGTCGATGTAGGGTTGAAGGTTCATTTGCAGCTGCTTACGAATGAAGAAAATGTGGATGGCTTCTTCTGGAGCGAAGAGAATCTGAGAGATGTCCGGGCAGAAATGGACGCTATGCTCGACAGGTACCCCAGGACGGTAATTTCCTGCAAGTACTATCACGAGATCATCACCACGGGGACGATGATGAACCGGAAATTTGGATGGGCGGAATGCCCTTCCGTTACGGAACCTCTGGACAAAAGGAATCCGCAACCGAAAAGTCTTATCCGATTTATCCGATGGGCTTCAGACCTCAAAACTATGCACCGATGCTGCACCTCCGCAACGAGGGATTGTTCAACCTGCAAAGACGGCGCTGCACATATGAGCTGGGTTATGGTGAATAAGAGAGAACACCTGCAATCAACAAAGGACCTCCAGAACTGGATTGAAGTGTATGAAATGTTCGCCAAACTCTACCGGTTCATACCATGGTAGCGCCCTGAACGTCCTTTACGCCCAAGACCAAGACAGACCAGGATGAAAAGAAATCGACCGGTAATATTGGGGCATGATGCTGTGTCGCCCCTGGGTATCGACATGAAGACCCAGTGGGATCGCGCGGCACGCGGCGAAAGCGGCATTGGTGTCCTGAATCGTTTTCCCCTTCGGGAAGGGTTCCCCGTAAAAATCGCGGGCCAGGTGGAGGATATCAATACCAGCGCATATCCTTTCTTGAAATCACGAGACATGGCGTTATGGACATCGCCGGTCTTCAGGCATGCCATGCTTGTCGTCCACCGGGCACTAAAAAAGAGCGGAATCGAAATCACAGGTGATATTGCACCCAGAGTAGCCATCACCTTTAGTTCTGCCATCGGCGGGCTTGACGCCGTAATCCGTGCCGACAGAATGTGGATTTCAGGAGGGAAACTGCCCCATCCGTTTACGAATGCGAATTCCTGCATCAACATGGTGGGAGGAAAGATTTCCATCATGACCGGTGCAACAGGTCCTATAACATCGACCATCACCGCGTGCGCGACTGGTTCCACATCGATGATAATAGGAGCCCTGTTCATAGAAAATGGTATGGCTGATGCGGTTATTTGCGGCGCCGTGGATTTTCCTCTTGTCGAATCTATTCTGGGAGGGTTTTTTACGATGAACGGCGCGTACAGACCAAAGGAAGGTCAGCAGGAAGAGCCTCCGGAAAAGGCAAGCCGTCCCTTCTCATTCAACAGGCGCGGTTTCGTAGTTTCGGAAGGCGCCGGCTGTATTATTATGGCGAGCAAGGATTTCGCGAAGACCCACGGTCTTGCATCCAAAATTGAAATGGCGGGATGGTCCATGACGTCTGATGCCCATCATTTCGTTGCCCCGAATCTGGAAACGGTGAGAAGGTGCATTACGGAGAGTATCGGCCATTCCGGCCTTAAGGCGGAGGACATTGACGCGGTGAATGCCCATGGGACATCAACGAAGATCGGTGACAGAATTGAAGGAGACGCGTTGAAGGATATTTTTGGCAGTGATATACCGCCGGTATCGGCCAACAAGTCGCAGACGGGCCATGCTATGGGGGCTTCCTCGGCCATAGAGATCATCCTCGCGATGGAAGGGATGCTTCAGGACACAGTCCTCCCCACGATTAATTATATGCCTGATCCGGAAATAGTCATCGACTGTGTACCGGAGGGTGCAAGGAAGATTTCACAGGAGCATGTATTAAAAAATTCATTTGGATTCGGCGGCTGCAATTCCTGCATCGTCCTGCGCAGGATCGGGTAACGCATGTGAATATATGAAGGCACCAAAGAATAGAAGGGTTTATGTTATCGGTTACGGCGCGGCAACACCTCTCGGAAAAACCTTCCGGGAGACCTGGGAAAGGGCTGTAAAAGGCGATGCCGGTTTCCGCAAAGTGAGCCGCTGTCATGTAAAATCCCTCAGCAGTGTAGTGGGTGAGATACCCGATTGGGACCCCAAGTCCTACGATTTTTCAAGCGCGAAGGAAGTCTATAACTGGAACGCTGCCTTCGTTGTTCTGACTATGGCAGTCTGTAAGGAAGCAATACAGAACTCCGGGCTGCTGATAAATCGAGAAACGGGACCGAAAACGGCCTGCCTCATCGGTTCCGCGATAAACGGAATCGACTCCTTCCGTATCGCCATGGAAAATATGAGGAACGGGGGGCCGCTGAAAGTCAGTCCCTACCTTCTTCCCAATCTTTGCGCGAATATTCCCTCCGGCAAGGCAGGGATGCTTCTGGGATTTACCGGTCCCATATTCTCTCCCCAGGGGGCATGCGCATCAGGGAATCATGCCGTCGCCTTAGGAGCGAGAATGATACGTGACGGAGACTGCGACTTTGTCCTTGCCGGTGGCGTGGAGATGCCCATTATACCGGAGATTATCCATGGATTTTCCAATATGAATGCCACAATCAAGATACATTCCCATGATCGTGCGTATGACGATCCTTCCAAGGCTTCCCGACCGTTCAGCATCGACCGGAAAGGTTTCGTTATCTCTGAAGGGGCGGCGGTGCTTGTGCTGGCCGCAGATGAGAAAGTTTCGAAATACGGGCTTACGGCAAAGGCGGAAGTTATGGGTATAGGCATGACATCCGACGCACATCATTTTACAAGGCCCAACAAAAACACTGCCATCAGGGCGATCGTAGAAACCATTGATGATGCCGGACTTACGCCGAACGATGTGGAATATATCAATGCCCATGGAACATCCACGGCTGCGGGAGACAGCATGGAAATAGCCTGCCTGCGCGCAGTGTTTGGCGACAGATTGAAACACATACCCATATCGTCGAATAAGTCGCAGATCGGCCATTCCCTTGGCGCGACTGCCGCTATTGAAAACGCGCTTACCATAGAGGGAATGCAAAGGGGAGTGTTGCTGCCCACAATAAATTACATTCCCGATCCACAGTTCGACGGTCTGGATTTCGTTGCCGACAAAGCCCGGAAGCATCGGTACGAAATCGCCCTGTCAAACGCTTTCGGGTTCGGCGGTACAAATTGTTGCGTACTATTCAGAGGAGTATAGCATGAAACCAAAACCGTTCAGACCGGAACCGGCGGAGCGCGACGACTGCTACATCCGGGATCAGGAAACAGGCCTTGTCTGGCATCGGTGTCAGATGCGAACACTGTATGCCGATACGGACCGCTCATCCGTGGTCTATCATGCGAATTATCTCCGTTACTTTGAGTTCGGGCGCACCACCTTGATGCGGCATGCGGCGTATCCTTACCGGGAAATAGAGGAAAGCGGCTATTTGTATCCGATTATCGAACTGGGGATATGTTTTCATGGCCCTCTCTACTATGACGATCCTATGTTCATTTATACGAGACCGGCAGAACTTGAACG
>DNUI01000017.1 GCA_003508565.1 Syntrophaceae bacterium | reverse complement strand
GATTGGTAACCACCACGGCTTTCATACCGCTTTTGTTGATCAACTTGATGGCTTCGGCGGTGTTGGCAAACAGCTTCAGTTTGTCCATACTGTCTAAGTATCCTACCTCTTCGTTTATCGTCCCATCCCTGTCGAGAAAAACCGCCGTGTTTTTATTCATATTTTTAAAAGACTTTTGGCTGTTTCATACACTTCCTCTACAGTAACCACTTCCATGCACCGGAAATCCGTCGGGCATGTCTCCTTGAGGCATGGGCTGCATGAAGCTTCTTTATAGATAACCACGCTTTTATCTCCCGCAGGGGAGGTGGTTATGGGATTTGTCGAACCAAAAATGGCCACCGTGGGAATATTTAAGGCGCCGGCGACATGCATTAAACCGGAGTCGTTGGAGATGAAAAGGTTACACCTCGCAATTAAGGCAATTGTTTCCTTCAGATTCGTTTTCCCCGCCAGACTGATCAACTGGTGAGTGGCATTGTGCTGCACCGCATCGGTGCTTTTCCTGTCCGCGGAACTTCCGAAGAGAAGTGCCTGTGCGGAAAAATCATTCATCAATCTATCGGCTACGGCAGCAAACCTTTCCGGGAACCATCTCTTTGCCGGGCCATACGCAGCCCCGGGGGCTATACCGATGAGAAAGGCATCTCTTCCGATTCCGTGCTCATCAAATAACGTTTCCGATAAAGTTTCATATTCCTTCCCCGGCTTAAGATGCACGTTCGCTTCTGCCGATTGACATCCTAAGGCTTTGACCATTTCCAGATAGTATTTGGTCTGGTGAACTTTTCTGATTGCTGTCGTCCTCTGGACGGAGTGTGTCAATAACAGCCCCCTTCCATCGGAATTGTATCCCGCCCTGATGGGGATTCCTGCCCACCACGTGATGATGGCCGCCTCGATGGCATTTTGCAGCAGGATGGCCGCGTCGAATTTTAATTTTCTCAGTTCATTGCCAAGTTTGATTTTTCCCGCGATGCCTGAATGAAACCCTGGATCATGAAAAAGAATAATCTCGTCCAGGGAGGGACAAAGCCGGTAAACTTCGGCAAGCCAGGGTTTGGCAAGTATGGAAATTCTGGCTTGTGGGAAGGTATTCCTGACGGCGTTGACAGCAGGGATGGTCATGACGGCGTCGCCGATCCAGTTTGTTCCGCGAATGAGAATATTCTTCGCCCTGGTGAAACTCCGGCGCGTGGAGATTCTTACTTTCATGAGTTCATAAGCCTGTTTCGTTAAGCGTCCTTGTGCCTTTCAGGGTTTGGTCTTCCATCTCTGATGCAGCCAGAACCACTGCTCTGGGTATTCCCTGACTATGTCTTCGACGACCCGTGTGAAATTCTGGGTATTGACATGCACGTCTTTATCTTCATTGCCGGTGTGGGCGATTTGTATCTCCTCTCTGATAATCAGCTTGTACCTTCCATTTTCCAGTCTTACTATATACGCTGGGATAACCGGCGATTCCGTATGCAGGGAAATAAGTGCAAGCCCGGTGGTGGTACAGGCGGGCTGGCCAAAAAAATCGACAAACACCCCCTCCCGCCGGGACATGTTCTGGTCAATCATGGTTGCAACAATCTCGTTATGTGTAAGACTCCTGAGCATTTTTCTCATGGCGCGTTTCTTGTCTATAAGGATGTTGCCGCTGGATGATCTTACCCATAATACCAGATTATCAAGAGTGGGACTGTCCAGGGGACGATAGGTAATAACCGCAGGCTTGAACAGCAGTGAAAACGCTACCGCAGCAAGTTCCCAGTTGCCGAAGTGAGCGCCGAGCATGAGCATCCCCCTGTTCTTTTCCAGGGCCTTTGTGCAGTATTCGAGTCCTTCAACATCCACTAAATCGCCGATGTTGTCCTTTGTTAAAGAAGGGATTTCAAAGAAATCCGCCGATGATATGCCCAGGGTTCTGTATGCGCCCTTAGCAATGCTTTTGATTTCCGTTGTGCTTTTTTCCGGGAAGGCGCATCTGAGATTGTGAAGCGTAATCAATCTCCGTCTCGGGGCAAGATAGTAAAAAAGTCGAAACATGCCTGTAAAGAAACCGATTCTCATTTTTCGGGGAACGGCGCCAAAAAATTTCAGTATAATATCTGTCGTGAGCGTCTTCTTCATTTCTTTAATCTATCAATAATGAGTACCGCAAATTCCTCCTGGGAAGGAAGCATTTCCATTTCTACCCTTAAAATGAGAACATCTTTCAGAAAGTCTGGGAAGTCGTTCAGGCGTATACCATCTTTTTCCGTCGTCAGGATGCTTTCAGCGCCTGATGCCGACATCTCTCTGCGTATCTCGGCGATGTCTTCCCGTGTGTAGAGGTGGTGGTCAGGGAAGGGTAAAAAACTGACAAGTGTTCCACCGAGCGACGCGATGGTTTCCCCGAAGTTTTCCGGTGAACCGATTCCCGCAAAGGCGCAGATTTTCTTTCCGCGAATGTGCTCTGTTGGAAGGAGATCTCCCGTGTTTCCCCGGAGAATGTCTTTAGGTCTCAGGTATCCGGACAAAACCGGAAAAAACGTGCCTATTCCCTGCTCGCAGTATTTCGGGAAGCGACCGTCAATGGCAGCATCTTTCCAAATCTGGAAATGAGCCCGATTCAGCGCATCCGGAGGTTCACGGAGCGGGCCCATGGGCAGCAGGTATCCGTTTCCAAAGGGTTTCTCGCGATTTAAAAGAACAATATCGATATCCCGGAAAATACTTCTGTGCTGAAAGGCGTCATCCAGAATCAGAACATCGGCACCCAGATTTTTCACAGCATAATCACCCGTGCGGGTTCTTTCGGGACCCGTAATCACCGGTATCCCTTCAACGGATTGAGCGATAAGAATCGGCTCGTCCCCTGCTTCGGCGTGTCCCACCCTGATTTTTACACCGTCCGATACGATAGTAATGGGAGCTTTTGCGTTCCCGCCATATCCCCTGCTCAGTATGGCCGGTTTGTATGTTCTTTGTTTCAGCAATTTTGCTAACATAATCACCATAGGCGTCTTTCCTGTCCCGCCCACAGTTATATTGCCGATACTGATCACCTT
>DNUI01000258.1 GCA_003508565.1 Syntrophaceae bacterium | reverse complement strand
GACCCACTCAGGCCATCATCCTTTCCCAGTCTTATCCAACCCTTGTTTACCAGCGGCTGAAGTCGTTCAGGGTTCCTCGCGAGGACGACACACCATGTGGCATTCTGGTAATATTTCAGTTTGTCACTCGTTGCCGGTACATTGATGGCGCCATACAGATTGAGCCCGGCAGAAGTGGATTTGATAACCGGTCGCAGCTCATAGTAGCGGTTGGAAACGTGAAATATGATCACGCCGTTTTCTGCAAGCCGGCTCAGGTATATCTCCATGGCCTCCCTCGTCAGGAGATGGGTCGGGATACCGTCACCGGTAAAGGCATCCATGTGGATAATGTCGTAACCTTTGTTTTCGTGAACCGCCTTTTGCATGGACAGGCGGCCATCACCGACAACCACACGGATTTTCCCCATAGAGTCATCAAGATACGTGAACCATTGGCGGGCAATCTTTTCATTATCGGGATCTATTTCGTAATAGGTGACAGAATCACTCTGTTGCGCGTATGCCGCGACAGCGCCCGCGCCAAGTCCAAGGACGGCGATTTTCCGTGGTGCGGGGGTTGTTTCATAGACCTCGGCAATTCCCCCCCCGGGATAAAAGTAAGAAACAGGAGTTTTTCGCAAGTCCGGATCCAGCAGCTGCGATCCATGGAGAGTCCTGCCGTGCAGCAGCTTTCTCAGCCCTCCCGACATCCCTTCAACCAAGGATTCGTCTTTAATGCGGTAGGTTCCATAAAAGTTTCGGTGACGAAACATAATCGGCTCCTGCCATGACGCCCAGCTCTCCATGCCGATGAATACGAGCATAACGATGATAATCAGAACACGACCGCCCATAGCCAAACGTGAGGTACCGGGCCGGTAAAGGGCGAAAGACTTGTCACCGCACCACCAGAAAGAAAAGCTAAATAGTATGATCAGAATGGGATATTCAAAGAGACCTTTGAACAGAAAAGGGGCCAGAAGGCTGATGGCAGCGCCGCCGATCCATCCTCCCAGCGCGATTATGAGATAGAAATTCGTGAGAAGACCTGCAGGCGGACGGCGTTCGTAGAGGGTGCCGTGGGCAACAAGGCATATCAAAAAGAACACGGCAAGATGACCGATAATGGCCAGCCAGTGTGAAGGGCCCCAGAGATAGAGGGCAAAGTCAATAAGCAGGATTTCCGGCCACAGAATCTTTAAATAACGGGGAACTCCGCCGCCGGTGCGGAAGGTTACAATAAAGCTTCCTAAATAGAGGGCAAGAGGTGCGACCCATGTCAGCGGGAAGGATCCTACTTCTAACGCAATAAAGTTGGTAACGGCAAGGAGGAACGCGGAAGGGAGACTGCTTAACAGCAGCCATCGCATATACGTTACTGTGGCGATGGTTTCATTAGTAATTGCAACACGGTTTTCGTGTTTCAGCGTTTCTTGTTCTCTTCCGGGCCGGAGCAGAAACCAGGCTGCTACCACAAGCATTCCGTACACGACGTATGTTCCGGTCCAGATGAGACTCTGTATTCGCAATCCAACCAGTGGTTCGGCGATGAACGTATATCCCACAAGTGCAATGAGGGAACCTGCATTAGACGCTGCATAGAGAGGGTACGGCTCGTAGTATTTCCCGACGGAAGAACGGTAGAGCCACAGCTGGGCAACCACGGCTGTTGTCGAAAGGACAATAAAAGGCAGTGCCACATGTACCAAAAGGATTGATAGAATATTGAGAAGCGGGGCGTGCTGATTAGGCTCCGCATGGATATTCAGCGGCAAATTGATCAGGGGAATGGCCAGAAGAAGCAAGTGCCAGCCCCCTATTTTTTTTGCAAAAAGATGGGCATATAAGTAACCGATAAGAAGCATAGCCTGGTAAAACATGAGGCAGGTGAGCCAGACATGGGCTGCCCCGCCAAAATAAGGAGTCAGCAGTCGTCCTACGAGGGGTTCCATCCCAAAAAGAAGAAGGGCACCGGAAAAAACCATACTTGTAAGTACCACTATAGCTAATCTGTGGCTGATGGTGGCGGTTGTTGAAATAACTTTATCCATTGTATAATCTGAAATAAGCCCCTTTTATGTCTAAAGAGGAATGTTTAAGGCGACCTATTAGCACATAAGGCAGGGAACAGCTATAAAAAATGATTTTACAAGGGGAACAAATCTTTTCAAAACGTCCCCTTGTGATAATCAACGGTATAATGTATAGTGACCGCACTTTTTGAAGAGATTTGAGGAGGAAGAATTCATGGATTTCCCATATTTGCAGAAACAAGATCCTGAAGTGTATGAACTGGTCAAACAGGAAGAGCTAAAGCAGCAATACAAACTGTCGATGATCCCATCTGAGAATTTTTCCAGTCCCGCCGTGCGGGAGGCTTTGGCATCTGTATTTGTGCATAAGTATGCGGAAGGATATCCCCGTAAGAGATATTATGAAGGGAATCAGTTCGCAGACAGTCTTGAGGAACTCTGTCAGCAGAGAGCGAGGAAGGCATTTTCCCTTCCCGATGATTGGCATGTAAATGTACAGCCGCTGGCAGGTGCCAATTCAAATTTGGCTGTCTATAATGCTCTTTTGGAGCCGGGCGATACTATTTTAAGCATGTATTTGCCGGATGGCGGTCACCTGTCTCATGGCTGGTCGTTTCCCGAACAGGATGAGCAGGGGCTGGAAGGGCAGTTGGAACAATCCATTTATCTGGGAGGAAAGAGAAAGGTCAGCATCGTGTCAAAAATCTTTAAAGTGGTGCAGTACAAAGTAGAGCGTGATACGAGGCTTTTTGATTATGAAAAAATCAGGGCTTTTGCCAGAGAATATCGTCCAAAAATAATTATCTCCGGGGGTACGGCGTATCCGCGCGAGATTCATTATGAGGCCCTTGCATCTGTTGCGAAAGAAGTGGATGCCTATTATCTTGCTGATATAGCCCATGAAGCTGGTCTCATTGCGGCTGGTGCGAATAAATCACCCATCGGGAAAGCCGATGTTGTCACGTTTACCACGCATAAAACCATCCGCGGGCCCCGTGGTGCAGTGATTTTGTGCAGAGGTGATCTCGCGGATAAAATCGATTTCGGCGTGTTCCCGGGCCTGCAGGGAGGGCCTTTCGAACACACCATTGCTGCCCT
>DNUI01000035.1:2154-5939 GCA_003508565.1 Syntrophaceae bacterium | reverse complement strand
TTCGATGGTCTGTGGCTTCGCGGCACTCAGCTTTTTCAATAACACAGGATTATTCATGATCTTGCCGAAATCCATCTCAATGAGAGTGACCGTTGAAGCATCCCTGTAGGTAGCATTTGTGTTTACGATAGTCCCTTCGAACCGGAGGGAAATACTCAGCTTCATGTCCTGGAAAAGGTTCTTCATCATCTCCAGAGACTGGTCGTCTGATCCCTTATTTGATTCTTCTCCGCCAGCTTTGGTACTCTCCGGGATGCCTGCCTTATCACTTGCTAAATCTTTTTGCGTGGGAAATGATACCACAAGCCTGGACGGAGAACCTTTCACAAATATGAACCGAAGAAATTCTTCTTTTGGGGTTGAATCGTTCTTTTCAGTTTTTTGTGTATCCACCTTGTTGCTGGGATTCTGGTTGACTTTCACCAGGCTGATATCCTGGAACGCATACACGGCAATGTAACCGCTGCCCTTATCCGTTTTTACCGGTTTGGCGGATATGAACTTTACCTCGTTACCAAATGTCGCGGCGCGAGTTTCGGCATCCTTGAGCATTTTTGCAAAGAGATCATCGCGGGTTTTCTCTTTTTCTTTTGTTGAATCGCCTTTGGCGGCTTCTTTATTTTCTTGGTCACTTTTCTGCTGTTCAATACCGACCATGCCGGCTGACAGTGATTCCATGAGTTCAAGCATGCTGTTGGAAAAAAGGGTAGTCTCTTCAATGGTTCCGGTGCCATCCGGCTTTATGTGTATGACAGTGGTATCTTGAATACAGCCGCACACAACAGCAACCATCACTATCGCCCTGAAGGAATAAAAAAATCTTTTCATACGTATCTCCTTATTCGTATGTAACCATTAACAGATACGAAATTCTAACGCCCTCGAGAAACAAGGATTCAGTAATCAGTCCTCAATGTTCTCATTCAGGTTTAAAGGGTTGCAATTTTGATCACTTATATTGCACAGTTATTCTTAATTATCACGATTTATATAGGAAATCTACTGTGAAGAAAATATTCGGGATGTATGACTTTGCATTCCGAACTTGGCTATGCCAGTAATTTCTGTTTTTTGATCTTTCTTGGAGGATCCTTACTATCGATATGAAGCAAAGAACCGATTGCCCGCAACGACAGTGTGGTTGTATCGGGTTTTATCAGTGAAAGGGCTTTTTTAAAAAAAATACATTAATCAGATATTCGCAAATATGTTATAGTTATCGCCGGACGAGGTGGGTTGTATCGAAGGAATCTTCTTTCAACGTTAGAACAGACCCGAAGCTCTTTGTCGCAATTCACTCTTCAGGAGACCGGATATGGACTTCAGAACATTATTACACAGGCGCTCCGTTCGGGACTTTCAAGACAAGAATGTACGCTTATCAACCGTAAAAGAAAGCCTTCAGGATACATGTTTTGCTCACGCAGCAAGAAATCTGCAACCCTGCCGATTCATCATCATTCAGAACAGGCATGTCATCAAAAGACTATATGATGAGAGCAAGAAAAACATACTTTCCGACATTATGCAAAACCCTGCATCACCCATTTAAGGTGCTTTAAGAGTTGAAGGTGCTATTGGGGCCCTGCAATATGTTTCATTGCATTTTATCTATACTGAGGAGGGAAAAATGGAAAGAAATACCGAATATGTATCCATAGAAACATGCGACGGGACAATTCTGGATGGAAACGCGTATCTATATGACAAAAATAGGCTATCAGAGCTCTTTAACGATCCTTCTATCTATTTCATTGTAATGGAAAAGACGATCGATGATTCAGGAACAAAGAAGGACAAGGTGTTTATCAATAAGGATCTGATTGTATGGGCTGCACCAAGAGATGTAAGACATACGGATCAGGAGAGTTATATTGATAATAAAGAGTACGTTGAGATATCTATAAAAACAATTGATGGTCTTGTAATAAGCGGAAAAGTGAATCTGCAGATATTTAGAAACCTTGACGATATGTTAAGATATACAAGTCTCGCGCCATTTGTAGTATTGATAAATACTCATGATAATAGAGGTAATTTCCATCACACATTATTCATGAACAAAACAGCCATTATTCAAATAGAAGGTGGAATCCCTCTCAATGCCTAGTCTCAAAAACCATCTTATAGTGATTCATGGTTCCCCACCGGAGACTGTCTTCAAGTGTCCTTGAACGCGTTGATCCCCCAGCGCCTCCCTTCGAACCTCGGCGTATTACAATGTGCCAATCAAATATCGTGTGATACGGTCTTTATATAAGTCAAATGATTTGTTGACTTTTTGTAAATTCTTCAAAAAATATAGGAAGTATCCTTCACTTTCTCTGGGAACTTTTTTCTTCTTTTTTCTGTCTAATAAACCAAAGGCAAAACAAACGCCAATAATCAGAAGGAGGAAGTCATGAAAACATTTTTATCGATGTGTGTGATTGTATTGCTTTGGGTCAACACTGTATCAGCAGCCATAGTGGGCAATGCGGTTGAGGTCAGTGTCATCACCGATAACGGTTGGTCGATTCCCTTCTATATGGTGAAAAGCACTAATGTTCTGAAAAAGGTATATGCCGAGGCTGTCAAGGGAAACCATTACCGGATTGTAGTAAAAAACAACCTCAACAGAAGAGTAGGCGTGGTTGTTGCGGTCGATGGCAGAAATATCATCTCTGGGCAGAAGTCGTGGCTCAGGAACACGGAAAGAATGTACATCCTCGATCCCTATGTCACGAACGAATATTCCGGCTGGCGAACAGGACAGAATCGCGTCAACCGGTTTTACTTCACTGATGTTCCTGATTCATATGTAGCTGCCTTCGGGGATCAGTCCGCCATGGGGGTAATTGCTGTGACTGTCTATCCGGAAATCAGACGCTATGAGCAGTCGCCAGGTCTTTCTTACTCAGCTCGTGAGAAGCGCGCGCAGGATGGCGCCATGGGGAAAGCAGCTCCCTCTCCCGGGGCCGAGGCTTCGGAAAATGCCGGTACCGGCTTCGGGAGGGAGGAGTATTCACCTTCGTGGAGAGTCCAATTCGATCCTGAAAGCAGAGCGGTAGAGTCCATCCTGATCAAGTATGAGTGGCGTGAGAATCTTTGCCGGAAGAACATTATCAACTGCGGAAGGACATACGGACATTACTACAACCGGCTCTGGGATAACGAAAGCTTCGCTCCACCACCTCCAGGCCTGCGGTGAAGCTCAAAAATTAGGGGTATGTATCCATGTTCGCACTCTTCTTGTTTTTTTGTGATGTAATCTGCGTGAGAGTTTTATCGATCAATTTCACTGTGACATGTGTCCCTAATTTCCTGTTGAATATTATTTAGACAGTGAGTATCCTCGCATATAAGTTTCTTTAAAACGTAGTCATTTCAAATAACGATATGGGGGATTCTATAATGAGCTATGATAGTCCGGAAGAAGTTCTGAGATTAGCCAGGAATTTTATGGAAAGCCGCATATTGCTTTCCGGGGCCGAACTGAACCTTTTTACCCTTCTGAGTCAGGCACCTTTAACTGCAAAAGAGGTTTCGCGAAGAACCGCATCTGATCTTCGCTCGTTGACCATACTTCTGGACGCCCTCGCGGCAATGGGTCTTCTCATCAAACAAGATAATGCCTATAGGTGTGCATCTTCCCATATCCCATTTCTTGCTGAGGATCAGCCCGGTTCAGTGCTCCCCATGATTCTCCATGCAGCCCACCTCTGGTTGAGGTGGTCCTGTTTGACGAATGTTGTAAGAGGGGAAAAGGATTCAGCGAGTAAAACAATACCATTCCGTACTACTGA
>DNUI01000035.1:0-2135 GCA_003508565.1 Syntrophaceae bacterium | reverse complement strand
CAAAGGCCTTGCTTGATGTAGGTGGAGCTTCAGGAACTTACACTATTGCATTTCTTCGTACGGTTCCCGACATGAGAGCGACGTTGTTTGATATGCCCGAGGTTGTGGAAATGGCCCGCGAACGCCTGAGCAAGGCCGGGATGCTCGACCGTGTAACTCTGGTTTCCGGAGATTTTTATCAGGATGAATTTCCCCCCGGACATGACCTCGCATTTGTCTCCGCAATTATCCATCAAAACAGTCCTGCGCAGAATGTGGACCTCTACCATAAGATTTTCCGTTCTCTTGACCGGGGAGGAAGAATTGTTATCCGCGACCATGTCATGGAGCCCGACCGGCTCCATCCCAAAGATGGCGCCATCTTCGCCGTTAATATGCTTCTGGGAACCTCAGGGGGAGGAACCTATACGTATGAGGAAATCAAAGCAGATCTCTCACAGGCAGGATTTACTGCTGTACGCCTCATCAAGAGGGGAGAACACATGGATGCCCTTGTGGAAGCATTCAGGCCATAGGCCATACATTGAAATTGCAGGTCTATCCAAAATAATGGATATGTGTAGGGAGACGCATTCAACTACTTTTCCACAACCTTTTCTCCCATGGCGGGAGAGATTATATGAAACGGATATGACTGAGAAACGGGCTTGATAAAAAGGCTCTCTTGTGACATATGAGACCATCAAATCTTCACATATACTACAGACATTATGATGAATAGAGTTCACCGCTCTCTCTGGGCAATTGATCTTTTTGATTTCTATGTCCGAAGAAAGGTCTTCGGACAAAAAATACCGTTGCTTGCCAGCTTTAAGCTAACCTATCACTGCAACCTCTCCTGCAGTGCCTGCCCTTTTCATGGACGTGCTGAGGATAATAATTCCCAGATATCCTGGGATGGCGCTATACAGGCATTAGACACTCTTAAACATTACGGAACAAGGCTTATAGTATTCGAGGGAGGAGAACCTTTCCTCTGGCGGGACGGAAGCCATGATCTTAATGATCTTGTTGGTTATGCTAAGAAGCACTTTCTCCGTGTGGCAGTAACCACCAACGGTACATTTCCCCTGGATATTCCAGCGGATGTGATCTGGGTCAGTGTAGACGGCCTGAATGGGACCCATGACCGGTTGAGAAGCGGTTCTTTTGCACGGGTATGGTCAACTCTCAATAATGCCGTTCATCCCCGGGTGATGGTTCATTTCACAATGAACCGGCACAATTGGCGCGAATTGGATCAACTGGTGGCACAACTCAAGCATGTCCCTGCCGTGAGGGGGTTATCGGTGCAGCTGTTTTATCCATACGGTCAAGGTGAATCACCCCTCGCCCTTTCACCGGGTGAGCGTAAAATGGCACTGGAGAATGTCATACGTCTTAAAAAGTCATATCCTATTGTCAACTCTGAATACTGTTTGCACGCTATGATCGGGAACACCTGGCGCTGCCATGATGATGTATTGATAAACATCGATCCTGACGGAATGATGACTCAGGGGTGCTATGTGAAAGGCAGGGGTAAGGTCAACTGCCGGGAGTGCGGTTTTACGCCTGTCGCAGAGGCCTCGGGAGCTCTCGATTTACGGCTCGGCTCTATCCTGGCGGGGTGGCGGGCATATTTCTCATAGGAAACCGGCAATTATGCATCTTTGTGTAATGGGAGAATTGGGAAGAAGTCGCTTCCGGTTCCTTTTTCTTCTTGTTACAATCTTGACTGTCCTTGTAATCATTTTTTATAGGATGCCGCGCCCATGTCAGGAACCTCTGACATACCGCATAGGCAAGGTAGATGAGCGGTTCGGCCTCAGCCGCCAGGAGTTTGCGGACTCGGTGAGAAAGGCCGCATCAGTATGGGCCAAGCCTTTTTCGCGTGAGCTTTTCCGGGAGGATTCCAAAGGAACAATCGAGATCAATCTCATCTATGACTACCGTCAGGAAGCAACTGATCGGCTGAAAAGCCTGAACTACCGGATTGATAATACGAAAAATTCCCATGATGAGTTAAAACTTCGCCTTGAAAATCTTAACGCGGAGTATGAACAGAAAAATACAGAGCTTGCGAGTGATTTCAACACATACAATTCACGTGTGGGCTCCTTCAACGTTGAAATCGAATCCAGGCAGAGACAAGG
>DNUI01000023.1 GCA_003508565.1 Syntrophaceae bacterium | reverse complement strand
CCGTGGCGACCTTGGGATCCAGATGGGCGCCGAAGCCATCTATGGGCGCCATGGTCAGACATACCAGATCGCGGGAAAAGGCAGCGATCACCGGCATCCCCACATCCGTCGTGAGATCTTTGGCTACTATTTCAATGGCCGCTTTTTCAAACCTTTCGAAAACGCCGATGATGAATTCGTTTTCCGGGACGTCCTCAATAAAAATGGCGTCATGGAATTGCCGCGAATACTGAGCAATGCTCCAGGCGTCCCGTTCGATGACCTCTGCAAGGCCGTGAATCACGGCCTCCTCTATGGTATTCCCGGCGGCGATACCGTTGGTATGGGTGCTCATCAAAAGTATATTATCCTCATGATAGGGATGATAGACCGCACATGCCGGGACCAGAATATCCTCTTCGCCGGAAAGATCGCATCCCCATATCCAAGAGATCTCCTTGCCGTCATCATAATCGCTGAACCGCGACAAAATAAGATCCCGGGGATCGAGGATGTTAAAATGCGATTTGAGATTGTGAAAGCTTCCCTTGATGAGCTTTTCCAGGTACTCTTTTCGGAACTCTGAACAGTAGCGCTCAATCGCCTCCATGGTGATGGAAACCTGCGCCTGGATGGGGGAAACACCCTTGCCGGTATGACTGGTCATCGAGCCGTCGGGCCTGATGCGGTCGCAGGTAAAAACCTGAATCCCGATTCTGTCCACCTCCGTGGCGTTGCGGAATGACATCATGCCGACCGTTTCCTTGATTCTCTCAACAAACTGCAACGTATCAGCCGGCGTTTTGGAGCGGTGCGTTTCGAGGATATATACCTTGGGACATTTTTTAAGGGTGATGCTGGGCATTGTTCTCCTCTACAAGATTGGCTGAACTCTATAAAAAGTATGGCAAAATGAAAATCATAATATTTCTTTCCCGTGGCGTGCTGATGGATGAGCAGACGAACCATGTCTCATCATCTTCCTTGGGGATCAGGGACTGAAGCCCTCCTGCGGAGTATAAGTGAAAATACATGAGGGCCTGTCATGGCAGGGTTCCGATGACAAAGGGCCGGTGGAGTTCGCAGGGGATTCCCATTCTCAGCCAGGCATTGCGAGCGTCCAGTTCCTCGTTGATGCGCGCTTTGATAGTTTTAACGGTTCCGTCGTCACAACACACTTCCATCAAATAGGGCATTTCTTCAATCACGTCGGGCAGGGTACCGCCTATTTCGTTACGATAAAAGTCACAGGCTTCTTCTGCAATATCGGCGGCTATGACCATCTTGTGAATTCTGTATGCCTGCATGTCTCTTCCGGTGTCCTCTCTGTCGCTGCATTTGTCAATTCCCAGATTGTGAGCTGTGCTCTCTGGAGTTTTGATGCTGGCCGCGTTATCTGAACCGCATTTTGCCCGCAAATATTGACAAACAGGCTCTATTTCCCCTTTTCCAAAAATGCAAACTGCCTCTCATCGCAGACGGGGCATCGTTTGTCATCTTTCTTGATTTCATAGGCGCTCCACGTTCCCTGCCAGGCATCTATATAGATCAGTTTTCTTATGAGCGAGTCTTGTCTCCCCATAAGGATCTTCAATCCCTCGGTCACTTCGACGGAAGCAATTATGTTGACTGCGGTTCCCAATACACCCACAGTATCGCACGTAGGCGACTCGTCGGGGCCGGGCAGTTCGCGAATGAAGCATTGCAGGCATGGCGTCTCCCCGGGAATGATTGAAAAAACCATACCATATGTCGCCACCACACCCGCGTATATCCAGGGAATACCGAGCTTTACGCAGGCCTCGTTGATCAAAAAGCGGGTTTCAAAATTATCCGTGCCGTCAAGCACAATATCGGCGCCTTTTATAATCTGTTCAATGTTTCCCGCAGTCAGGTCTGCTACAACCGGCTCGATGGTTATATCCGAATCGATACGCCTCAGTTTTTCTGCCGCGGCTACCGCTTTCGGAAGTCCCTTTCTGATGTCATCTTCATCAAAAAGTATTTGACGGTGCAGATTGTCGAGCTCAATGAAATCGCGGTCAACTATTATTACCCTGCCCACACCGGATCGAACCAGGTTGTTCGCAATTACCGTGCCCAGTCCTCCGCACCCCGCGATGACCGCTGACGAGCCATTCAGACGCTTCTGCCCTTCTTCACCGATTTCAGCGAGAAGCAACTGTTTGAAATATCTGTTGGTCATATACTGCAGTAATCCGAAGTGAGATTTTGTTTCTTTCGCGGATACATCAAGAATATTCTTCAGTCTTTTAAATATCAACTGTATCTGAGAAAATGATAGATAATATCGGAAATTTGTCAATACAAATTTCACGCTGTGTGCTTAGTGAAGCTTTATTCAACACACAAAAAAATTGACGATAACCGTAATTAATAGAATACGCCATTTCAACATACCTCAACACGGATCTTTTTTTCACATATTGACTCCTAATGAAACTGGCTCGTGGATTTATCAAAAAAAGTCATCCCACAATCATCCTCGCGCAATCCATATTCTGTGACCATTATATCATTGACACATAAGCCCGTGTATCTTAT
>DNUI01000205.1 GCA_003508565.1 Syntrophaceae bacterium | reverse complement strand
CGGTGTGTGATGGTGGAGAACAGTGATATTGTGAAAGGGTACAGGGCGCTGTCGATTGTCGTATACGGCACAGATGTTTGTGGTTTTCCGGGACTCAAAATGCATAGTTGAACCTTTTTCGCACAGGTCTGTCTCATGTTTCTCTTGTTTATGAAGCGTTATAACCGGATGTAAGCATCCCATGAATATTCAGTGTCTCGATAGAAGTGATTATTACGCTGAAATCTTGTATCCATGAGCGAAATGCAGGCCTATTGACTTCAGGAAGCACTTCTTAATCTTGACACTCTTAGTAAAGTCAAGTCCCGACTTGCACAGATAATATTATCACCACCCCATCTTGATTATCGTTATTTCCTGATTTTTTGGACACACCTAAATAATAACAAAAACCGGAGTGAGTGTTTTTTCAACGCCCATATGGATTATCTCTACTCAAAAAAACATTATTCCCTTTTTTTCTGTATCCGTTCCACTGAAAAAATCAAATCTATCATCCACGGTTCGTCCTTTTTGGTGAGATTTGGTCAGACTTTGTATGATGGGAAATGTAGGATGGAAAAAATGGCGGTAGAATGAAATAAACACGGAGATATTGACAAATCACGGGAAATCCATACCAGTTAGCTGTCATCCTTTTTCTATATGTGACTTAGCTGTTTTAACCGCCAATTCTTTATCCTTTGTGAACATCCACCACTGGGGCTGTGTCGTGTGAGGACCATTCTCTTTGTCGCGGCCTCTGCAATGATACCAGTATCCGAATCGCTCGACGGTAGAAAAAGGATGGATGCCGGTGCAGAGAATACTGCATGTTCTAATCTCCTTAAAAAAGATGGTTTCTTCGGGATCTTCTTCATTAGCTAAGTCATCAGGCAGGACAATATGAGAAACATCTTTGCCTTCTGATTCTCTGTTATCCAACCACTCTGAAATAGTCATGGTTCCTTTTCTCCTTTCAAAAAACTAGTGGCATCTCTTGATACATGAATTTCCCCCGGTTTAACGGATGGCCGTGAACATTTGAGCGGTTAGGGTCAACCAGAATAACCATTACTACCCGGGAATTCAAATATTTATTAAACCTCGTCAATGGAACCTTCAGGAAGGGTTCAATAAAGAAAGATCAATGTTCGATTTTCAAAACCAACCCCTCATCACAAACGTTGAAAACTCCTACATGTCCACATGTGACTGTGTTGCTGAGAATCAATGATAACCGTTTGTACTATTGAATACGCCGTCATCTATTTTCTATTCAGCTCATCCCGGACGGCCATACCGATCTTTCCGATGTTGTAAGTCAAGAGACAACAGCAACGTTCTTTATTTTCAGAATGTTAGCATGGTCTGACCCCATTGGTTTATAGAACGTAGACGAAGCTGGCAGAATGCATAGGGGCCTATTTTGCTGTGCCACCGTGAGGCTTGTAGAAGACATGCTCGCCAACCTCGACCGTCTTGATGTATTCCGCGGACCAACTGGGGGTTACTTTCCGCTGGTGGAAATACAATGCGCCACCGGTTCGGTCCGTTAGTTGCCGGTTGAGAGCTTTTCGAGATATTTCCTTGGCAATCGCGTAGGATTTATCCTCCTTTGCGTCATCCGAGCGGCCATCACACCACCACGAGAACTGGCAGGCACCATGCTCGCGGCCTTGCCTGACAACTTCACAAATCGTGTTTGGAAAGCCCTTATGACCCAGCCGGTTCATAACAATATTGGCGATTGCTTCCATGCCGGCAACCCCCTGTCCCCTGGCCTCCCAGTAGATGGTGCGTGAAAGACAGGTGATCGCATCGTTCAATGGCTCTTTGCCGACAGGATCGACCGCCTGCGCTTCAGGCTTCGTGATGATCTCGGATGGAGAAGGGAGCTTCTTGCTGCCATCGGCCGCTGCGTTCTGCTCCAGTACCCCCGCCTTGCTCTCAGCGGCTTCCGCCTTCTGTGCCAAGTCAGCAGCGATCGCCTGGTCCACGAGAAGGATAGTCGCAAGGCAGATCGCAATCCATATCTGGCGCATAATCGAACCTCCTGGATGATTCTTTTAACTGCTTTATATTTGAGGCTTCATCACCACGATTTTCATTTGAAATCTATTACATCATGGAAATATGACAGCTTATCGATTTCAGAAAGAACGAGATAAAAAGGACAGTATTTGTTACATCTGCAAGTCAATGGATTTTGGCTTGGGGTTGAAGCGTGTATTACCGCTTGTAACCGGATCATCTTCAACCTTCAAGTTGATCTTGGGTGAGATGACCAGGATTATGAAAATGTAATTGCTCATGGCCTGCCAACAACCGAAGGAAAATCAGAAGCTTTGATTCATCCTTTAATAACAGCGGGTTAGATTAACAGAAGAAAACAGCAGAAAAGTATGAAATAATTTGTTTAGCCTCAATGCCGCTTAGGATAAAAAAATCACGTCACCCTGATGTTGTTAAGAATATGATATGCGGCCATTTCGCCTGCACGTTTTAATCACTATCGTGTCAGTTCTTCCATCCCTTGCCCTTGCCTTGGCCTTGGCCTTGGCCTTGACCCCGACCTTGACCCTTGTAGCGAACTTCTTTTGGATAGCGATCCCTCGGCAGATTGACCCAGGGGCCGCCCTGCGACTGAGAGTAGTACCACTGGTTATTGTTGTGATAATAGTGGTAACCACCATGGACATAGTATGGGTCAGCTAATTCCACAACTATGGGAAGGGGCGGCGCGATGGCGATACCGGCGCCGTGAGGTCCCGCAGTCATAACGCACCCTGCACACAGCAACGCTACCAATAAAAGTATAAACAATAATTTTTTCATCATATCCTCCATGCTTCTTTATTCTTGACTGGGAGTGCATCCTACCTTAGCGATTTGCTGTGCGACCTGTTTCTCTCACAATCCTCCTTTCCAAACACCTCACCTTCTCCGGCACGGTTCCAAATCGCTACAATATTTTTCGCCCCTGAATGACTCTGACCAGCACAACGATAATGGCAATGACCAGCAGGATGTGAATAAAATTACCTATCGTATAGCCGGTCACTAATCCCAGCGCCCACAAAATTACCAGTATGACAGCGATTGTCCACAACATGTGATCCTCCTATAATTATCAAGATCATAAAAATAGTAATAGCAAATGGTCTGCCAAGTGCCGAAGGAAAATCAGAAATGTGGATTCAGCCTTTAATATCAATGTATTAGATTGATAGGAAAGAACAGCGGAAACGTATGAAAGGATTCATTTGGCCTCAGTATATGGTGGTACCTCAGTATATGGAGGGATACGTTAAGTATTCAGGAGCCAGAATTCAGAATTCAGAATATTTTTTATTCTGACTACTGACTCCTGTATTCTGAATTCTCAGTAAATAAATTCAAATATCTTTGGCTGGTTTTATTCTTTTGTCTCCGGCCGGGCTATGCCGTGCTTATAGAATACCATGTGAAGAACTAAACCGCTGTGCGGTAGATTTGGAGCCTGTTAGCAACAAATAGATTTGTCCTATTCTGTAGCAAATGAGATGTCCTCTTTTACTATGCTTAAGGAAAGGGGCGGAAGGCGTAGCCTGAAGCCCCTTTCCTTCGATTTTGGCGAGCGGCGGACTTACGCTGCCTTTTTCTTTTTTAGTTCTTTTAACTTTCCTTGTTTATCATAATCAGCCAATTTACGCGGGCCATGAAAAATAGCCATTGATCCGTCCATATAGTAATGTACTCTTACCCTGACCC
>DNUI01000263.1:3712-4043 GCA_003508565.1 Syntrophaceae bacterium | reverse complement strand
TGTCATTACGTAAGGGTCAGGGTAAGAGTACATTACTATATGGACGGATCAATGGCTATTTTTCATGGCCCGCGTAAATTGGCTGATTATGATAAACAAGGAAAGTTAAAAGAACTAAAAAAGAAAAAGGCAGCGTAAGTCCGCCGCTCGCCAAAATCGAAGGAAAGGGGCTTCAGGCTACGCCTTCCGCCCCTTTCCTTAAGCATAGTAAAAGAGGACATCTCATTTGCTACAGAATAGGACAAATCTATTTGTTGCTAACACACATTTTATTCTAACCTGATTGTGCTTATTCAATATTTTATATATACATTTCAGATCAGTCTCTCAA
>DNUI01000263.1:0-3576 GCA_003508565.1 Syntrophaceae bacterium | reverse complement strand
TAAATTGGTTAGCCAACTCCAAGAAGGCTGACACAATGTCAGGATCAAAGTGAACGCCTGACGCTTCTCTAATTATGTCTACGGATTCCTCATGGGGGTAGGGGGGTTTATATACAAGACGGCTGATCAGGGCGTCGTACACATCGGCAACAGCCATAATTCGCCCCGGTATGGGAATATCATCTCCCGACAAGCCTTCAGGATAACCTTTACCGTTCCACTTTTCATGATGTGCGTATGCTATTTCACGAGCAACATTTAGGAAAGATGCAGGGGTTCCGAGATGCTTTTCAGCGGCCAGGATTGCATTCCGGCCAATGGTCGTATGGGTCTTCATAATTTCGAATTCATCGGTTGTAAGTTGTCCCGGCTTTAATAGAATGTAATCTGGAATTCCTACTTTCCCTATGTCATGAAGAGGTGCTGATTTGAAGAGCATCGCAATGAAATTATCAGATAAAGAATCCTTGAACCGCAAATGGTTTTTTAATGTTGTCGCCAACAGCTTCACATAATTTTGAATACGCCGTATGTGATTGCTTGTTTCAATGTCCCGTGTCTCAGCAATGGAGCCCAATGCGACTAAAGTTACATCTTGAACCTTCGTCATTTCCTTCGTCCGCTTTCCCAATTCCTTTTCCAAATACTCGGTCTTATTTTTCAAAATGTCTCTATCATTTTTTAACTTTAGATGCATTTTGATACGAGCGAGAAATATAGGAGCGTTTAGCGGTTTTGGGATAAAATCCACGGCACCAAGCTCTAACACCATATTTTCATTGTCAATTTCGGCTTTTGAGCCGAGAAAAATAATAGGGATATCTTCTGTCTCCGGACTTTTTTTGAAATGGCGGCACAGTTCATATCCGACCATACCCGACATAATGTTGTCGATGAGGATAAGATCCGGAGGGTTTTCTGAAAACGCGATCTGTATAGCTTTATCAGCATTAGTGGCAATTTTCGTTTTATAGAGGTCCTTGAGCAAGGAACTCATGAATGCAACATCATCAGATGAGTCATCAACAACAAGAATGTTCTTTCTTTCAGCGTCAATGCGTAATTCGGTCATGTATCCTCCACACACGATTGTTATTTAACAGGTATTTACCACATTTAGCATTTGATAAAAGTTAACAATCTAATGCATAAACTTAAGAAAAAGAATGTTATGTGTCAAGAAGAAATGACAGCAAAATTAAGTAAATCTTGAGATTTGTTACACCGTCTTCAATGTAATTGGCCCGTTATGCATAGTTTCCTGCATTGGCATCTCTCTTGACAGAAACAGTTAAGTCAATTAATGTTCACGTTATCTGACTCCATAGAGGGAGGAATAGTATGTCTAGTATCTTGTTTCGTAGCATTAAAGGTAGATCTGATCAATACACAAAGGCGCTCTCTTCATTACTCGGGGATATAAAGAGTCCTTTTAAAAGTGGTGCTATGGTGGGTATTAAACTTCACTGGGGAGAGAGAGGCAACCACAGCTTTTTACCGCCTGTGTATGCAAAAGAAATTGCCGGATGGCTCACCATGCAGGGGGCAAAACCGTTTGTATTCGATACCACGGCGTTGTATTCAGGGGGACGTCGCACAGGAAGTGATGCACTGAAAACAGCAGAAGAACATGGCTATACAGCGGACTATCTCGGCTGCCCGGTTGTAATCGCTGATGGCATGGATGGTCGCAATGTCGTTGAGATACCGGCAGATTTCAAATATTTTCAGACCGTTCAAGTTGCTGCTGTTACTGAGAACACAGATGGATTCGTTATTTTTTCTCATTTTAAAGGACATATGGCTGCTGTTTTTGGTGGGGCTATTAAAAATATATCAATGGGCTTTGCCTCCCGGGCTCAGAAGCAACGCATGCATTCAGATGCGCGACCGTCCATAAAAAGGGAGAAATGTACACAGTGCGGAGTATGTATTGAAGTTTGCCCGGTGGGAGCGGCGAAGAGTGGAGATGATGGATATCCTGTATATGATCTTGCTACGTGTATAGGCTGTGCACAGTGTATTGGCCTCTGTCCGGAAATGGCGCTCAAAATATTGTGGAATACAGATGATAAGGTTTTTCAGGAAAAATTGATTGAAACTGCAGCGGCAGTATGGAAACGTATTAAAGAAAAAAGTATCGTGATAAATGCGCTTCTTAACATAACGGCTGAGTGCGATTGCCTACCTGGAGAAAATCCCACAATGTTTCATGATTTAGGTTTTGTCGGAGGGTACAACCCTGTAGCGGTTGACGCTGAATCCCTGAAGCTTATCGGTACGGAGCCTTTTGAAAAGGCTCATCCGAATATACCCTGGCAAAGACAATTCGAGTACGCAAAAGAAACGGGATTTTATCTTGATGATTGATTACGGGAAAGAGCTTAATACTGAACAACTGCATGTAGTAATGGAGGAACGCGGTCCCATTCTTGTCATTGCTGGTGCCGGGAGTGGCAAGACCCGTACCTTGACCTACCGGGTTGCACGACTAATAGAAATAGGAATAAAACCGGAAAGGATATTATTGGCAACCTTTACCAATAAGGCTGCGCGCATCATGCTTTCAAGGGTAAGAGCCCTCATTGATCGCGATTTAAGTTATATGTGGGGAGGCACGTTTCACCATATTGCTCATCTTATCCTGAGAGCACATTCGCATTTTTTAGGTTATGAACGAAACTTCTCTATTTTAGACACTGATGACTCATCTCAGTTAATTACTACATGCATATCAGAAATGGGACTTAACCCCCAAAATGAGAAATTTCCCAAGGGAGATATAGTAAGGGATGTTATTAGTTTTTCTGTGAATACAGAAATTCCAATTGAAGAGGTGGTGAAAAGAAAATACCCATATTTTTATTATAATGTAGATGGTATAAAACAGGTTTCATCACAGTATCAAATTCGTAAAAAGAAGCTAAACGTCATGGATTTTGATGATCTACTCGTCAATTGTAAAGAAATCCTCCTAACGTTTCCCCATATCCTTCAGATCTATACGGAGAAGTTCTCCAATGTCCTTGTTGATGAATACCAGGACACGAATGCGATCCAGGCAGAAATGGTGGATCTTTTGGCGTCGAATCATAGAAATATCATGGCCGTCGGTGATGATTCTCAAAGTATATATGCGTTTAGGGGCGCAAATTTCGAAAATATTCTATCATTTCCTACAAAATATCCTGCCTGCAAGGTTTTCAAGCTTGAAACAAACTATAGGAGCACTCCGGAAATTTTACATCTAGCGAACATGAGCATTGTCAATAATAACAAGCAGTATAAAAAAGTTCTCAGGTCTGTGAGAGACAAAGGTATAAAGCCGATTCTCGTACCGGTAAAAGACGTCCTCCAGCAAGCTAATTTCGTATCCCAAAGGATTCTTGAACTCATAGGGGAAGGTATTCTTCTCAATGAAATATCAGTGCTGTATCGAGCCCACTATCATTCCATGGAGATGCAGATGGAGATGACACGCAGAGGAATCCCTTTTGAAATTCGGTCCGGTATGCGTTTTTTTGAACAGGCTCATATTAAGGATGTAACCTCATATATGAGGATCATTGTAAATCC
>DNUI01000100.1:4327-8290 GCA_003508565.1 Syntrophaceae bacterium | reverse complement strand
ATCCATTACGATTCCTTACAATAATACTGGTGTAGCAGATGAAAATAAATTACAAATTTATTCGTACAATGGTTCCTCATGGGAAGGTGTCACTTTCGATAGTAAAGACACAGAAAAAAAAATATTGACTGCTCGAACACGACATTTTTCATATCATGTAGTGTTAGAACCAAAAGATTTCAAAAAGCCAGAAGAATTTGTGCCGACTAGTGACGGATTTCCATCTAAAAATATTGGCGATTGTTTTGGAATGGTTTCCTATGCCAAGTGGTACTTTGAACATAAGAAGTCGACATATGGAGCGCTGATTAACAGGTATGATTATGAAACAGCCATGCAGGTAGCATATGATGCTCAGATGGTGTTGGCAAATGCGAATTATGTGGCAACCCATTTTGCAGGTCTGCAAACTGATCAGCAAGCCGCAAAGCAAATAATAGATA
Source organism: Syntrophaceae bacterium (assembly GCA_003508565.1). Taxonomy (GTDB): domain Bacteria; phylum Desulfobacterota; class Syntrophia; order Syntrophales; family UBA2185; genus UBA2185. The sequence continues at coordinate 7,847 of DNUI01000100.1, read as the reverse complement.
ATCTGGAAACAACTGGTAGACCGCAAATATTATTAATGACAAAGCAAGGAAGCTTAGGATATCATTACGTATTGGTCTATAAATATAGTCATGATGAACAAAAGTTTTATTTTTATGACCCAGATACACCGTGCGAGCCTAAGTGGATTACATTTGATGGAGATACTTTAGAACATTATGGTGCATACGATAGATATACAGCAGTGAATGGTAATCTATATAATCCCAAGGCAATGGACACTGTTTTATATCAAGGAACTTGGAATCTGGTAGCCCAAGGTGTATCACAAGGGTGTACAGAGCATACACCATGTCAAGTTCATCCCCCATATCTCTGTGGAACTGCCCTTTGTGGTTCTTTTAAAATGGGCGATCAAGATATTCAGGTTAGTCAAACAGTAAATGTGCTTTCATCTTCAGAAGAGGATGCAAATGGGCAGCCTTTCAACCTTGCCGGTTCTATAAACAATGTTGATTCGGTAAGCTTTACAATACAGGGAGAGGGGATTACCCCTGGAATCGGTCCCGCTACAACTGTATACTCGGGTAAAAAAAAAGGAAATACAATTTCAGGTACCTTTACGGGTTCTACGTCTTGGAATTATGAAGTTTCAATAGGAAATACCGTGACAGAAACTGCTACATGGAGTGGAACTTTTATTGTGACGGTACATTAAAAGTACAATCGGTAATCTGCAGTTGGAATCGGATAATAATGCTGAGGATTTGCAGACGCAACAGTAATTCCAGATATACATTAACACTATTCATCAGAACAAAACGAAATGTCTTGCACCATTCTTTAATCTTAACCTTTCCTAAGACATTTAAAATGATTCATATCTTCATGAAATATTGTTTGTCAATTGCAGGTGACCATACAGTATAACGACTCGTAATTGACAGTTTCTCGTTTAGTCAAATCATTTGACATGCGGTCAGGTTCTCTTTATGCTCTCTTCACAAAAGAGATGTGAATGTGGAGAAACTCGTTTCCATGAATAAATCTCAATTTAGAGTAGTCTTTATTATGCTTGTGGAAACAATTGTTTACAATATTTCCAGCTCGTAACAGGTATGAAAGCACAGTTCTGTTATTTTACTAGGATATTTTCTTATGGCCATAGATCCTCCATATCGCTTCCATACGATTGACGACATGAAATCGTTTATCGGAGGTTATTCCAATACACAATACCGCCACCTGGTAAAGGTTGTAAAAAAGCATACTGTCATTCAGCCCCCCATACTCTCACAGATTCCGGAAAGATTTGATTTCCCTTTGTATAATGTAAGAGCAACAGTCCGTCAAATTATCGAGGATATCGAACTTACATTTTACACTGATGCACCATTGCAACAAAAAGAAACGAAGCACTTTGATTTTGCGGAAGATGTACCGCTCAGTTATTTTGATTTGATCAGTGTTCTCCTCAGTCAAGGTCAGAATATTCTGAAAAAAAAGAAGGCAAAGACTGAGATAAAGACGGCAAACACACTGCCTGTAAAAGGGCATTACGCGTCTGCAAAGATTCAGGATATGATTGATTTTGATGAGTTGCTCGCGGACATGCTTCGCCATTACTTAAACACAAAAGAACGTAACACTGGAATATTCACGGTGAAAAGCATCTTTTTAATGCTTGCATATGATCCTAAGAAGCTTCTTCTGGACAAGGCATTACTTGCGAAGTGCAGAGAACTCAACTGGGGGTCTACAAGCGATGACCTTTACCGGCTGCTTGAAAACCGCCTCAGGCGCATCAAACAAAATATTTTCAATCCCCATTTTAATAAGCTGTTCCGTATGTCGAAAGAAAAAATAATCCGGTTAAAAATATCGCGAAATTTCAAGTCCAATACCATAGCCCTCATTGATCAGCTCAGCGAGAAGAAAGATCGAATAAAAGTTGAGAGGGCATTTAAGCGCTTGACGAGTGCGTACGCGGCATGTACATCCCACGAAGAACTGGTGAAGGCTTCAGGCATCATGGAAAATATGCTTGAGAAACTTCTCTCATTTAATAATTTTTTCGAAAATAAGTTCTCTCAAGCAAAAACTGAGGAATTCTTCTTTCTCTTTAGCAGCCACATACTCAGAACAGAGAAGCTGGTTAAAAATATCATCGATGAAGTTCCCTACCTAAGCCTCTTTCCCTGCAAGGACCTGCATGATTTTTATAAAGGTGTCTATTCAGGGGATTGTTCTCAGGATGTTCAACTTGCCACAGCACATCTATTGGCTCCCCGCTTCTTCAACATACGCGTGTTTGATCAAAGGAAATGGGTAGGAAACATATATATGCTTGATTATAGCGACAAGAAAACCCTCGTCGTTGATAAGATTCAAATCAAGAGTTCAACTTCGGTAAAAAGTCCCGGTTTTGTACAACGAATGTTGAATTTTCTTTCCAGTGCATTGCGTACTGACAATGGAATAACATTGTTGGGACCAGCTTCCAGCATCAGCAATTATGCGCACATAGAACAGCAATATACTTCATATCGCACAAAAAGAAACCAAACACAGTTTAATCTGGACCATGAAGATAGAAATATCTTTGATTGCGCGAAAAGCAGTAAATTTATTATTCTGTCGTAGGATAAAGGGATAAAACAACAAAAACCGGAGCGCATCTTCCGGCATAGGCTCATCTATGCTGATCCCTGAAAAATACCCTTTCCAGATTCGCGCCGGATTCTTCCCCATTCTTGAGAAATAACAGAAGTAATCCATTGTCTCGTGCCCATTGATCACCTTCCGGTTATTTCCCATACACTGAAGGCAGAATTTCTGCATGACCTTTCTCTATATTCACATAATAAAAATATTATATCCTCCCATCACGATATATATCGTTTACGATACCCAACATTTTCAAACCGTTCCCGTTGCGCGTAGGATTGTTTTGCAGCCGTTGGCCAAGCTTAGGAGGAACCGTATGAAAGTCAACTTTGATTAGCATTCACCGATTCATACCGAACTAATCAGATATTTACGTGTAAAATTGATCGTTTCATTACAATGCTGGAATTATTTCGTAATATTTTTTTCTATCTTTTTTGATCAATATGAGGTAAAAGAAATACACTTCGGTGCTGTTCATTAACTGATAAATGACTTCTGATCAGGTATGTTCTGCGGAATCGATAACAATGAAATCGACCACTGTTAAGCTCGGCGAGTTTATCACCGAGAAGATAGAGCCTCTTGAAGCGTTCAAAACCTCGATTTTAATCAAGACACGTCGCACCAATCCCTATTTTGATGAAGTATTTGATTATTGGATAGAGCTGTGGCGAAAACAGCTTGGTATTAAGAATCCCGACTTCGCCGGCATCACACCCTTTGTTGCGCACCCCGGGTTTCGGCCGTTGATTATGCCTAAGCATGAACGTATTACCGCACAGCTGCTTTATGACTCCTGCCGCGAACGCTTTAGTTGCTGGAAGTACACCGGCAAGTCTCTGGATAACGTGGTGGTTATGAACATCCGTGATCCTCGTCAAGGATCTTATG
>DNUI01000100.1:0-4177 GCA_003508565.1 Syntrophaceae bacterium | reverse complement strand
CGCTGGGACGGCGAAAAGTTTTTTGTTCATTGGTTTTTTACAGACCGTGCGATCGCAATCACACGGTCCCGCCAGCTGTTTGCCTTCTGAATCATTTCTAACATGTAATCTTCACTATTCCATATACGTCGTAAGTAACACTTTTCGGTAAAACTTTCGGCATAATGTTCCAAGGATGCTCTTGCGTTATGCAGTAATATAAATCTTGTTATTAGACACGATGAGCGAAACGAAACATGAGCACATTTTTCATTGAGATATAATAAGGCACATTGGATAAGCCTTACTTTAATCGATATGGGAAGTGTTTAACAATTAATTCTCTCGAGGACTACCCTCTCATAAGGTAAACGCAGTAGTACATCTAAAATCTGCTGACATATCAACCCCCCATCGGAATCCGACTGAAGAAATATTTGATATCCCTCAGGTGTTCGAGAATGACTTGACAGCATTGCTGCAATGCCGTTGTTTGCCAGCCTGATTGTTTCTTCAATGTGCCGCTGTCCCATAGTTTTAATTTTAATGGTTTTGGCGTTAATATAACTTTTGCGTCTAATCACATAAATTCCGATCATAAAGTTTTCCATAGTACCACCATTGCCATAAAGGCATTTGATAACACGGTTTAGAATCATGTATGACCATGGCAATGTATAGAGAGGACCGCGAGTTATGGATACCTCAAAATCATGCTTCATGGAGTTGCTCTCTTGATCAATGAGCAACATGGTTGTTATTCATTAGCGGATGCCTGAAACAGCCTGCTCTTCTCCATTCCTTGTATTTCGTATTTCTTTGCCGGGATATGTTTCGGCAATAGGCGTAATACGGAACATGGAACAATAGGGTGAAAGGATATTCTGATCTTTCCCACCCACTCAGCATGGAATGAATCACTTATTTTTTTATGCACCTTGTGGGAGATTACTTGGATTGACTTCTCATCGACGGATGCCATTTCAGTAAAGATCGTGCCTGTGATGGCATTGTGCTCGTACCATCCCCTTATGTCTATTGCTCTTGAACAGGAAACAAGGATTTTCTTTATTTCCTCGGGTATGTGACTGTAGTATTCTCCATCATCTATGTTTGAGAGGTCAATGAGCATGAGGAGGAAAGGCTTCCCGGAACGTTCCGCTCTTTTCCGCTCGATCCGGAGCATGTGATGAAAATGAGATGAGCTGTAAAATAACAAGTTTTCCTTAACGGAAGACTTTTCTGTAGTTTCCCTTAGTTTATCAAGGAAGCAGTGCAACAATCTATTCATTAGCATGTCCATACTCCTACTAATATTTGAATGAAGTTGTATAGGTCTTCATAAATGATTGGCCGCGTCTAATTTGGCATGTACTTTCTATCAATTTAATGTTTCGTGCAAGAGTGAAAGATTTTTACGAGTAGAGGAATTTTACAGCAAATAAATGCTGGATAGAACCTGACCCCTTACGATCAAAAGAGGACACGTGTTTAAAATATCGCTTTACTAAACCTGTCCTTGACATACTGCCACCTCACAAAACAAAGGTCCTCTCAAATCAATCAGTATGCTCGATGTTCAACATAAAGTTTTTCTTAGCGATAAAGCAGGATATCTCTCCTCCCTGCACCCACCCCGACGATTCGGGTGGTGTCTGCATTCAGAAAAACAGGGTAACTCTCTTTTAATTTTTGAATATCCAATGCTCCATCAGAAATGCTGCGGTAATCCCTACTACAAAACCATTCCCGAGAACAGGTCGTAAGACTGAGGGAAAGTCATAAAGGAAGTCTGCCGGCAGGAAGGCGATGATCGTGGCCAGCATTAATGGTAACCCTATGATGAGCCCATCTTTGATCTGGAATTCCTTGATCGATTCAAAGGCCACCATCAAACCTGCCGCTATTTGCGACGAAAGGATATAAATCAGAATCGTCCCAATAACAATGGAAGGGACACTGGCAATAAAACCGATCACTGCAGGAGAAAATGACAATAAAAGAAGCAGAACAGCGGTTGGTATCATCACAATCCGGGATGCACAACCGGTAGCAACGATAACACCCGGGCTCAAAGAAAAATTTACCGGTCCGATCACCCCAAGAAAACCGGACATGATATTAGATAGTCCCGTAATCAGGATACCGCGGTTAATGCGCCCACCTGTATCCGCAGGTTTCAACAGTTCATTCATGGACTGGATGGAGCCTAGGTCGTTGACAAATAATGCCAAGAAGCAAAACAGAAATGAAATCATGACCCCCACATTAAGAGACAGCCCTGAAATCATGTGTTTGAAGAAACCGGATACCGGGCTGGCATATGCGATGTGGTCCGTCCTGAATGTCTCCGGAAATATCATGAACCATACGATACTTCCCGCAATCATGGCCCAGATGATCAGGGTTGATTTCCAGACCCCGGTGAGAACTCTATGAGCAGCAAACATGCTGATCACCAAGACCAGAGAAAAGATAATATGAGCCAGGGGTCCCGCCTTAACCACACTGGATGTAATCAGGTTGAGTATTGTAGGTGCCAGTGTAAAGGCAATCAGAATAAGAACGACGGCTACCACTCTGGGGCTGAATAGTTTCTTCAAGTGACCGAGCAGACCGGTCACGCTGGCAATGGCAAGAATCAGTCCTCCACAGAGGATGGAGGAATAAATTGTATCGGCATTGTGCCCGGCACTAGCGATGATCCCAATAAGCAGGATTGTTGATGGACCTACGATCAGTGGCATTCGGTGTCCCAACATAAGCTGTGCCAGTAGTGCAACCGCCATAACGAACGTGAGCTTTTGTAAATAGACCATCTGGTCGCCGATGGCGGCAAAGTGGAATTCGCCCGTGATTTTCCCGATGACAATGATGATCGGGATGGTTACGGCAAACCACTGAAGACCATAAAGAATGGTCTCCGAAATGGGAGGCCGCTCATCAAGGCCGTATTTAAATTGCATAGAGGGACATCCTTTATATAATTGCTCATCATACATGATACGATACGGATAATCAATCCAGAGGTGCCGGTAATTTAATTATTTTCACACTATTAGATGTTTTATTAATATTCACTATTGGTTGAACCTGAGAAGCAAGTGGTCTCCTTAAGAGGAAATCACCATATCGTTAACCTCAATGAAAATACAATAATTCAATCTATTATCAGGAATAAGGGGGTAAATGAAAAAGATAACCTCCATGGCGAACCTTCTCAAATCAATAGACCTGCCATTTTCGCATGAAGACAAAACTTTAATGCGTAGCAATCACATCCTTGAGACAATCGTTGACACAACCCCATATCTTGTGGTCACTATTCCATTGACACAAAAGGTCACTTTTCTTATACTCCCTCCACGAAAAAAGAAGTTATTATCGAAATAAAACGATGAAAGTAACCATGAGCTTCAGAAAAAGAATCCCGGTTAGAATGATGAATCGAAATACAAACAAGCCCTGTCTTACAGCCGTATGAGTCAAATCCTAAGTGATCAGGAACGCAGCCATTTAGATCAACGCATAGCGGAAGTTGAAAAGCGCACGGGTGCTCAAATTGTGCTTGCGGTTATCGAACGCAGTGATTGTTACGCTGAGCTTCCTTGGAAAGCCTTCGCTTTGGCAGTGTCCGTTGCCAGCCTTTTCGTGTTTTTTCTGCACGTTCTTTGGCCAGAATGGTCTACACAAACCACGGTGTTGCTTGCCCTTGTCATGACGCTCGCGGCGGGCGCCGTCTGCGCCCTTATGGCGGTCTATCTGCCATGGTTTGCGCGGCTTTTCCTTGCCGATCATCGCAGGGAAATGGAGGTGCGCCAATACGCCGAGTCTCTTTTCCTCTCTCGCCAGTTGTTTTCCACCAGCAAGCGGTCAGGCATCTTACTACTCGTGAGCCTCTTCGAGCGGCAGGTCATAGTTCTTCCAGACACGGGAATCGGCAAACGCCTCAACCGGGAAGTCGTGCAGGAAATCATTTCTCTTATGACGCCGTCTCTTGCATCAGGCTTTGTTGCCCGTGCCTTGAATGAAGGTCTGGAGAGGCTTGAGCAGGTTCTGGCCGTCACGGCGACCGGCATACCCGGAGAAAATGAACTTCCTGAAGAAATCATCGAGGAGAAAGGCTCATGAAACGGTCACTGTGTCTCGCGCTCATAGCAGCAATACTTCTAGTAGTGGCGGCCATCTCCTTCGGATC
>DNUI01000178.1 GCA_003508565.1 Syntrophaceae bacterium | reverse complement strand
ATTGAAGGTGTCGGAAAAAGGACGGTAGCAGAGGTTTTTGCCAAAGTCCTGAATTGCAGAAGCAACAGTATTGATGCCTGCGATGATTGCCTTTCCTGTGTAAAGATAGACCGCGGAAATCATCCTGATGTTGTTACGATAAAAGCGGAAGGTCAATTTATAAAAATTAAGGAAATCAGAGAGCTCCAGGAACAGATGAAATTCAGACCCCTTGAAGGAAGAAAGCGGATTTTTATCATTGACGATGCCGATAGAATGAATATCGTTTCAGCGAATGCCCTTTTAAAGACACTGGAAGAACCATCTGCATCGAATATATTGATATTGATTACGGCGCGTCCACATCAGCTTCCTATGACTATTCTCTCGCGATGCCAGCATTTGCGGTTTAATCCTCTGCAGCGAGAAACCATTTCATCATATTTGCACGATAAATTATCACTGGATGCTCAGACATCCTTTCTAATTTCTTTGACATCCGGCGGGAGCATTGGGAAAGCGATGACTTTACGTGATGATTCCTATCTGGAAATGAGAGACGCTGTCCTTGGTATAATGTCAAAAATCAGGATGAAAGATCCCCTTGGATTGTTATCAATTGCGCATGATTTCGGACACGAAAGAAAAGAAATTACGGAAAGGCTCGGTATCTTAATGACCGGTTACCGGGATGCGCTTGTCTACAAAGAAACTGGTGAGATGGATTGTGTTATCAACCAGGATCACATCGACATTATAAAATCCATTGCGGAAAATGTATCCGGCCGGGATATTCTTAAAAGCATACTGGCGGTGGAACGAGCATTCTATGCGGTAACCCGGAACGCCAATAAACAATTGACAATAGAGGCCATGATGTTTACACTCAGCCGCTATGGCGAATGATTTGATTTCATTGAGACACAGTAATAATTAATGGGAAAAGGAGTAAAGCACTCTGAAAAATATTGTTGGGATACGATTTAGAAAAGATGGGAAAATATACAGCTTCGATGCCTCTGATCAGAAGTTGGAAAAGAATGATCACGTGATCGTCAATACCGAAAATGGCACGTCATTAGGCACAGTGATCACGGAGGTAAAGTCTGTGCCAATCTATAAACTGCCGATCGGTCTGAAAAGCATTGTTCGTAAGGCTACAGATGATGACTTAAAAATCAGAAAAGAAAATGAAGCAATGGAAAAGGAGGCCCGTCAGTTTTGTCTGGACAAGATTAGAGAGCGAGAACTTCCCATGAAGCTGATAGACGTGGAATGCCTCTTTGATAAAAGCCAGATAATATTTTATTTCACCGCGGAAAGCCGTGTAGATTTCAGAGAGCTTGTAAAAGACCTGGTTCAGCGGTTCAAGATAAGGATTGAGTTAAGGCAGATTGGTGCCAGGCACGAAGCCCGGATGGTGAAGGGCTTGGGGATTTGCGGACGGGAGGTATGCTGCGCAAATCTCATTCCCAATCTTGACCGGGTTTCTGTGAAGATGGCCAAAGAACAGAGTGTGTCATTGAACCCGGAGAAGATATCAGGATTGTGCGGCAGATTAATGTGTTGCCTGGCATTTGAATACGACGTATACCAGAACATGAAAAAGGACATACCAAAATGTGGCAAGGTAATAAACACTGCGGAAGGTCGCGGTAAAATCATACGGCAAAACATCTTTAAAGGGGAGATAGTTGTAGAACTGGAGAACGGCAAGGAAATTACCGTGAATATAGAAGATCTTTAGCGGTAAGGGGGTTTTCATACCAAGGATTATTGAAAAGAGGGTTATTCGTGGAAAAAACTTACTTTATCACCACACCGATATATTATGTCAATGCCTCACCTCATATCGGCCATGCGTACACCACTATTGTGGCTGATGTTCTGGCCAGATTTCATCGCCTCTCCGGGGACAGGACTTTTTTTGTGACCGGAACAGATGAACATGGCGACAAGATCGTGGAGGCTGCCCGGTTGGCAGGTACGACACCGAAAGAGTATGCAGATGGCATTAGCGATCAGTTCAGGAATTTGTGGCCCGAACTTGCTATCAGCAATGACTATTTCATAAGAACGACCGATACCGACCATAATGAGACGGTCAGGCTTATTCTGCAAAAGGTCTATGATGACGGTGATATCTATTTTGGGAAATACGAGGGATACTACTGTGTCGGCTGCGAACGATTTTACATGGAGAAGGAACTGGAAAACGGGCTTTGCCCCGATCATAAGGCAGCTCCAGAGTACCGGAAAGAGAACAATTACTTTTTCAGGATGAGCAAATATCAGGAATGGCTCAAAGAGTATATTAAGGAACATCCTGATTTCATCAGGCCGGAGCGTTATAAAAATGAGGTTCTTGCCTTTTTGAGGGAGCCTTTAGAGGATTTATGTATTTCGAGACCGAAGAGCAGGTTGGAGTGGGGGATTACGCTTCCCTTTGACGATAATTACGTTACCTACGTCTGGTTTGACGCCCTCATCAACTATATTACCGCCCTCGGGTATCCGGAAGGCGATAATTTCCGTAAATTCTGGCCCTGCGCCGAACATCTTATCGCCAAAGATATTCTCAAACCGCATGGCATCTACTGGCCCACAATGCTCAAGGCGGCGGGTATTGAACCTTACCGGCATCTGAACGTCCACGGGTATTGGGTTGTGGATCAGAGCAAAATGTCCAAAAGCCTTGGCAATGTGGTCAGGCCCCTGGAGCTGAAAGATAAATACGGGCTTGACCCCTTCCGCTATTTTCTCCTGAGGGAGATGGTGTTCGGCCTTGATTCCAGCTTCAGCGAAGAGAGTTTCGTCCAGAGGATAAACTCTGATCTGGCCAATGATCTGGGCAATCTGGTAAGCAGAACCATGACCATGGCGATGAAATACTGCGCCGGAAAGGTGCCGGAGGCCCGACCGCTATCTGAAGAAGACAGGCTGCTCAGGGAAGCGGCAGGTAAAACCGTGTCCGAGGTAGAGGGCAGCTTCAGGGAACTCGCGCTTCATAAAGCCTTGATTGCCACCTGGGATTTTATCAACGTGACGAATAAGTATATTGTCGAACAGGAGCCATGGAAACTTGCCCAGGATGCCACAAGTAAAGACAGACTGGAAGCGGTTGTCTATAATCTCCTGGAATCGCTCCGGATCATTGCGATCTTGATTTTGCCGTTCATGCCAGGTTCAGCACAGAAGATTGCGGATCAACTCGGTATCACTGACGTGGCTTCGCAGGATTTTTCCAGTATTCGCCTCTGGGGAGGAATCACTTCCGGCAATAGTCTCAAGAGAGCCGAGGCGCTCTTCCCGAGGGTTACCTATGAAAAAGAAAGGGAGAAACCGAAAGTCAAAGAAGATACACTTCAAGCGCTAAAGCCACAAATTGATTATGCGGATTTCGAAAGGATAGATCTGCGCGTGGCAAAGGTCATCGAGGCGGAGGCCGTTCCCAAATCCGGCAAGCTCCTGAAGTTAAAGATTGACATGGGTGAAGAAAGGACTCTTGTCGCCGGTATCGCAAAGGATTACAAGCCCGAGGAAC
>DNUI01000108.1:3330-8647 GCA_003508565.1 Syntrophaceae bacterium | reverse complement strand
TAGGTCGGGGCAAGCGGTCTATGCACTTGAATCTGAAAGACAGCAGGGCGGTGAAGATCATTCATCAGTTGATTGCCACATATGACATTCTGATTGAACAGTTTCGTCCCGGAGTCATGGCAAAGTTTGGTCTGGACTATGTGAGCTTGAAAAAAATAAATCCCTCCCTTGTCTATTGTTCATTGACCGGCTATGGACAGAACGGCCCTTTTCGGGACAGGGCCGGACATGATATCAATTATCTGGCCCGATCCGGCGTTATGTCCTATTCAGGGAGAAAAGCATCAGGGCCGAACCTGACGGGCATGCAAATTGCCGATATTGCCTCAGGATCCAATAACGCAGTTATAGGCATTCTTGCCGCTGTTGTGTATCGGAGCAAGACAGGGAAAGGTCGGCACATTGATATTTCCATGACTGACGGAATGGTCGCATTCAACGCCATGTATGGCGCGAATTTCCTGGTTGACGGGCAGGATCCGGTACGTGAAAGCACTCTCCTTAATGGCGGATCCCTCTATGATTTCTATGAAACAAAAGACGGTAAGTATTTAAGCGTCGGCAGTATCGAACCTCAATTTTTTGCCGCATTCTGCGAAACTATCAAATGTCCTGACCTTATTCCGGGAGGCATTGCTCCCCCGGATATTGCAATCGCTAAAAAACGTGTCCGTGAAATAATCAAAACGAAGACGAGGGATGAGTGGACGGAAGAATTCCGCAACGTTGACGCATGTGTGGAGCCGGTTCTTTCCTTGTCAGAGGCGCTCTACAACAGTCACGCAACAGAACGGGGCCTCGTGGTTGAAGTGGGTCTTCCCGATGGGGGAAAGGTGCGGCAACTCGCCAGCCCCATAAAATTTTCCGAAACGCCACCCCACTACAAAAATACCGGTATGCCCCCCGGCATTCACACGAAAGAGGTCCTCCTCGAAATCGGTTATTCAGAGGAAGAGATAAAAGATTTTGAAAATACGGGTTTATTCAGTTAACTCCTGCCATCCTCCCCAGAATGCTATTTCATGTTACGGATGCGCACGTCTATTTCCGGGATGTCCTTCAACAGCTCGACCAGTTTTGAGGCATCCGTATCACCATAGTGGTAGGGGTACAGGACCTTGGGACGGAAGGCCTTCGCCGCATCGGCAACCATATCCGGAGTCATTGTGTAGGGAAGATTCATCGGCAAAAAGGCAATGTCGATGGCTTTTAGTGCTTTCATCTCCGGCGTATTTTCCGTATCACCCGCCACATATACCCGCGTGTCACCAAAGGAGATCACATACCCGTTACCGACACCCTTCGGATGGAACGGTGTTCCCGGAGAACGCATATGAACCAGATTGAAGGCCGGGACAGCTTCAATTATTAATCCTTCAACGGTTTTAATGTCACCGTTACGCATGACAATAGCGCCCTTTACTTGCTTCGCGCAATTATCAGTCATCATCAATATTGTTTTTGAGGTACGGAGCTTCGCAATAGCCTCAGTATCCAGGTGGTCAGAATGTTCATGAGTTACAAGAATGATGTCGGCCTTGGAAAGCGTTTTGTAATCAGCCATCTGCCCCACAGGATCGACATGAACGATTTTCCTGCCAAAAGAGAACATGAGGGTGCCATGACCGAGAAAGGTAATTTTCAATTCACCGGCGGACGTCTGAATAGAATCCATTTCGAATCCACGTGCATGGGTGTTAAAGGCACAGAACACAATTACAAAATTCGCCACTATCAAGAGATTATTCATACAGCCTCCTTTCCCTCTCTTCTATGTATCATACTCAAAGTTTACATATCATTGATACAAATAGTATTTATTAATGTATCCTTCATGTGAGAGCGTTGTCAAGCGGGAACCACGCTCTTCGGTGCCCATAGCGTATAGGGTACTTTTCTCTTCATATAATCCTCTTTTTGATACCTGGGCAATGCATACGGCATCGAGGCTGGTGGCCAAAGCCTTCGTCGCTGGCACCAGGTTCACCGAAGGAATGTTGAACCGTGCGGGAAGGCGATAATTCGCTGTAACGATCTGTGTCTATCGTGCACGACAGACGTTGTAGGAAAGATGACCCTGGAGATGATACCGGTAAAAACAGACGGCACATTTTGGATCGTATTGCACGGTACTACAAAAACTGATCGATTTGCCCGCACGCGGGTGAACAAAAATAGTTTGCCCGCACGCTGTTTTTTCGCTATAGAGAACTCAGCAAAAAATCTTATATCTTCATGGGATCTGTAAATCAAAAGACCCGTGTACCCTGGGTATAGGTTATGGCAACCTGGACCGTGCTGACGGAGGTGTGGTGTAGTATGCGGTGAATGCTGTGAAACAGCGCCTAAACCAAAAGATTTTACGTGAAGGCACTACCCGCTGATTAAAAGAACACGGGGCTCATATAGATACCGTCTTTTTTTCTCCCCTCGTACCAGAATTAATGGATATGCTAGCCCATTATGCACAGGTTATTTTAAGATGCTCGTGTCTATGAAAATGTAGACGGTCTTGATTGCCCATCTATAGTCCCGGAATATGCTCCGGCTACCTTAACTCAATAAGCCCGGCCATGATTCTGGCACTAGTCAAGACGCTCTGCGAGCGAGATCAAGCAGTGGATTATATTTTACACTCCCTTACACATCGCCGGGGAAAATCCGATGCTCGATGGTAACTACACGATTGCATGTACTTATTTAACTTTTAGTAGTTCATCCCACGCTAATTTTTACCGTCAAGGATTTCACATAATGAACATAAGAAGATTTGCTTTATGCTTGTGCCTTCTGGTTGTTTCTTTTTTATGCTCCCCATGTGAGCTTCTCGCTGCACCCCGAAGTAAAATTAAAGCAAAATCTGCAATTGTGATGAATGCGGTGAGCGGTAAAATCCTCTATATAAAAAACCCCGATAAACAGATGCCACCGGCTTCCCTGACCAAAATTCTTACTTTGTATCTCGTGCAGGAAGCAGTCAATACGGGAAAAATCAAACTTACCGATATGGTAAAAATAAGCGTGAATGCCCAACTCACCGGAGGATCGAGTATGTATCTTGTAGATGATAATGAAGTAGCACTCGATGATCTTATCAAGGGCATAACCATTGTTTCCGCAAACGATGCCAGTGTGGCAGTCGCGGAATACCTTGGAGGTAATGTTGAGAAATTTGTGGAGATGATGAATGCCAGAGCCCGGGAATTGGGTATGAAACACAGTCGCTTTATGAATCCTCATGGACTTCCGGTACAAGGACACGTGTCAACCGCTCGGGATATTCTCACGCTTTCTAATGCCTTTATCCGTGATTTTCCGCAAGCATTACACATTCATTCCATGAAGGAGTATCAATTCCGGGGCATTACCCAAGAAAACAGCAACACCCTGATAAAACAACATTCTGATGTTGATGGCCTGAAAACAGGCTTCGTGAGCGCATCAGGTTTTCACGTAGTTGCCACGGCAAAGAGAGAAAATACAAGAATTATTGCCGTAGTGATGGGTGAGAAGAATATCAAAATAAGGGAACAAGAGGCCTTACAGCTCCTGGAAGAAGGCTTCAGGAGATCCACCAGAAAAGCAAAAGTTTCCCGACACAAGATACATTGATCTCCTCGGCAAAACAAGAGCAAAACTGATAGCCGTTGATAAATTTTCATTGACGAACATTGTCCTTTAAGGGTAGTAAAACTGCTATTAATACTTGGACATTTAAACCCCTATGAGAAACAGTGTGCGCAGCAATATAAAACATATCCGTATTCTTGTGATAGATGATGATGCAGTAGCCTGTGAGTTCCTGCAGGAAGCACTCTCACGGGAAGGCTATAAGGTGGACTCGTATACCTCGGGGATAGAAGCACTGAAAAAGGATCTCTCTCAGTACGATCTCTTGATGTCGGACATCAGAATGCCGGAGATTGATGGCCTTCAGTTTCTCCGCCATGTACGTGAAAAATGGTCGGAATTACCCGTGATCCTTATGACCGCATACGGATCACTGGAAACCACCATGGAGGCATTGCGTTTGGGGGCATGGGATTACATCAGTAAACCATTTTCGCCGGAAGCCATTCGCGCCATGGTACAAAAAGTGCTCGAAGTGCGGGAACTCAGGCAGCGCCGTTTACAGGGGGAGCCGAAAATAACAGGCGAACCACAATTTATAGGTTCTTCCGCAACCATGGTGGAATTTTATAAACAGATCGTTCGCATCGCTGATGCAGATGCGAGTGTCTTGATCGAAGGTGAAAGCGGCACGGGAAAAGAACTAGCGACACGGGCTCTCCATCAGTTGAGCTACCGCCGGGAGAAACCCTTTATCGTGGTTCACTGCGGCGCTATTCCCGACACTCTTTTGGATTCAGAAATGTTTGGGTACGAAAAGGGAGCATACACGGGAGCAGATCATAAACACGAAGGTTTATTTGCCTCCGCACATACCGGCACGATTTTTCTTGATGAAATCACAGAAATGCCACCCTCCCTCCAGGGAAAGCTTCTGCGCTTCATGCAGAGCGGGGAAGTCAGACGGCTCGGTGGCCACGAAGTCAAGAATTTCAATGTCCGGGTCGTTGCGGCAACGAACCGTACTATCGATGATGAAGTAAGAAAAAACACCTTCCGGTCCGATCTACTCTACCGCTTTGTGGTGCGCTTGCATATGCCCCCTCTGCGGGAACATAAGGAAGATTTACCTCAATTGGTCGAATCCCTCCTGAAAAAGTTGGGGTACCCGTCTGTCCGCATTTCCGATGAGGCCATGGAGCTTCTTATGGCGTATAAATGGCCGGGAAATGTTCGCGAACTGCAGAATGTTTTGGAGCAAACCCTGCTCCTGTCCCCTTTTATGGTGATCCTCCCCGAACACCTGCCGGAAAGATTCCGTCTTAAGCGTGATGATACATTGCCACTTTTACCGCCCCTTGAGGAAGCGGAACGAAAACAAATCATCCAGGCACTGAATACAACATCCTGGAATCAGAGCAAGGCGGCCCAACTTCTAGGTATTGATCGTAAAACACTGCGGACCAAAATCCAGCGCTACGGCTTGTTTAAAAACGGCGCGCCCTGAAACAGATCCGCAACAAGTGCAGCTTCAATAACAGGAAATGATTGAATAACATTTGGTAACCTCACCGGGACGGCTTTTAATTAATCTTTTTCCCCGATCTTCTTAAACCCCCGGCAGCAGCGTTCTTCCGGAATTAATCTTCATCCTGCGTGTCAGCGTGAAATTATCCCTGTATGCATAACACTTTGAAAATTCGTGGAATCATTTGAAACGTGAAAGGTAGGTCTCCATAAATGCCGC
>DNUI01000108.1:0-3322 GCA_003508565.1 Syntrophaceae bacterium | reverse complement strand
ACACAATGATCTTTAACGTAACCAAATTTCTTATGGTGAAAATCAACTTGACACACAAAATCCTTCTTCATATACTTCAAAAGTAACAGAGAAACGCCTTATCAGCACCAACATCAATGGCGGCCCATCAACGGCGCGGCCATATCCGTCATCGGGTGGTTCACCCCGGACTCTCTTTCTCACGTATCGCCCGGAAAGGAGGAAGTCTATAATGCATCTATTGTCAAAAGAAGAATTGCGGACACTTATGGAGAAACCTGAGGGATGGTGTGTTTCCATGTACATGCCGACCCATCGGTCATTTCCAGAAACAAAGCAGGATCCGATTCGATTCAAGAATCTCCTGCGAGAAGCGGAGGAGCGATTGAAAGCGGCGGGGCTGCGCTCGCCGGACGCAAAAAAAATGCTGAAGCAGGCCCAACCCCTGCTCAAGGATAGTCTTTTCTGGCAGCATCAAAGCGATGGATTTGCAGCCTTCGTTCATTCCGGGGGGTTCTCCCATTATCGCTTGCCCCTCAGGTTAGATGAACTGGTGGTGGTCGCCGATCGTTTCCATATCAAGCCCCTCCTTTCTCTTTTCAGCAATGACGGGCGGTTCTTCCTTTTGGCGCTGAGCCAGAACGAAGTGAGACTCTTTCTTTGCAGCCGATACAGCGCAAGTGAGCTTGAACTGGAGGGGGTGCCGGAAAGTTTAAGCGAAGCGCTCATGTATGACGACCCCGAGAAGCAACTCCAGTTTCATACCCGGACACCAACCGTCGGAGGAGGACGGGCAGCCATCTTTCATGGTCACGGAGCGGGAACGGATGATGCCAAAAACAATATTCTGAGATATTTCCAGCAGGTTGACCAGGGACTTCGCGAGATCCTCCGGGAGGAACGGGGGCCTCTCATATTGGCGGGGGTGGATTACCTCTTCCCCATTTACAGGGAGGCAAACAGTTATTCCCATTTGATGAATACCGGAATCGCAGGAAACCCCGAGGGATGGAAGGCGGAAGAACTGCATGCCCAAGCATGGAAAATCGTCGAGTCCCATTTTCTCAAGGCCCAAGAAGATGTTCTGGCCCAATATGAGCAGTTGAAGGGGAGCGGGAGAACTTCGAACGACCTTAAGGCCATTGTTCAGGGTGCCTATGAGGGGATGATCGATACCTTGTTCGTGGCTGCGGGGATTCAACGGTGGGGCTGTTATGATTCAGGGATGCGAACTGTGCATCTTCACCCGCATGCCGAACCCGGAGATGAAGATCTGATCGATTTCGCGGCGGTTCATACCATCTTTAACCGAGGAACCGTCTACCCGATGAAACCGGAGGATGTTCCCGACAGAGGGGCTGTTGCGGGAATATTCCGTTATTGAAAGGGTTTCTTTCGTGAATGCATCGGAGAATCCATTCACCGAAAACAGCAAAAGAGGCTCGGGTCATTATCCTCGAATAGGCCAGGATGGATCATTTCATTTATGGGAGACGGAAGATGGTTCAAAGAAAAGCTACTTACACGATCCCGGTGAACTCTTTTGAAGCGGTCATCTTCGACCTTGACGGGGTGATCACCGATACCGCATCCGTGCATGCCGCGGTGTGGAAAAGGATGTTCGATGCCTTTCTCTCCCGGTATGCGGCCCGTCATGACGTTCCATTTCAGCCTTTTGAAATCGAAACGGATTATCGCCTTTATGTCGATGGGATACCCCGCCTCGACGGGCTGAGGAATTTCCTCAGATCTAGGGGCATCGAACTTCCCGAAGGCCTACCGGATGACCCGCCCGGTGCAGAAACTATCCACGGCCTGGGCAATCGGAAGAACAAGGATTTTATTAAACAAATTCAGGTACGGGGAGTGGAGGTATACGGCTCTGCCGTGGAATTGATCCGCAGCATAAAAAAGCACGGTCTGAAAACAGCCGTCATTTCATCGAGTAAAAGCTGCGCCCTGATCCTTGATTCCGTGAATCTTGCGGACCTTTTCGATGCAAGGGTGGACGGAGTGGATTCTGAAATCCTGGGGATTCCGGGCAAACCGGCTCCGGATATTTTCCTCGAGGCGGCCCGGCAATTGAAGGTAAAACCGGAGCGGGTCGTGGTGGTCGAAGTTGCCGTTTCCGGCGTCCAGGCCGGCCGGGCCGGAAAATTCAGCCTAGTGGTCGGAATTGCCCGAACCGGCGAACGAGAACTCCTGCTGGCCAGCGGAGCCCATGTGGCAGTTTCCGACCTCTCTGAAATTTGTATCTCTGATAACCTGGAAAACGCGCCATCTCTGCCTTCCGCTCTGGATGGTTTTGAAGCTATTTCCCGTCAAGCCGAAGGAAAGCGCATCACCGTCTTTCTCGACTATGACGGAACGTTGACCCCCATCGTGGAAACACCAGACCGGGCGGTCATGCACGACGATATGCGGCAGGCTGTGATGGAGCTTTCCCGCCACTGCCCGGTGGGAATCATCAGCGGCCGTGATCTCCAGGATGTCCGGGACAAAGTGCGGATTGACTCCATCGTCTATGCCGGAAGCCATGGTTTTGATATTGCAGGCCCGAGGGCGTTGCAGGTCGAGAATACGGTGGGAGAAAAATTTCTTCCGGTCCTCGACGGGGCGGAGAAAGAGCTTTCCCGGAGACTCGGATCCATTTCGGGCCTGCTCGTGGAGCGGAAAAAATTTGCCATCGCCATCCACTACCGGCTCGTGAAGCTCGAATATGTGGAAGGAATTAAGAGGGTTGTGGATGAAGTAGCGGCCGGACACCCGGAGCTCCGCAAAGCTTATGGGAAAAAGATCTTCGAACTCCAGCCCCATACGGACTGGCACAAGGGAAAGGCGCTTTTTGCGCTGCTTCGCACCCTGAATCTTGACGGAGGAGATGTGCTGCCGTTCTACATCGGGGATGATGTGACCGATGAGGACGGATTCCGGGAGCTGAAGGGACGGGGAATCGGGATTGTGGTCTGGGACCATCCCTATGAGACTGCCGCCGCTTACAGCCTGAAGAATCCAGATGAGGTGCGCGAATTTCTTCTTCACCTGATCCCTCTCTGCAGGAGTCCTTCATGAACCCCTGGACCCTCACGTACGAAGGATTTGATCCGCAAAAGGAAAGCCTGCGCGAGGCCGAAGCTGCAAGAACTAAGCTTTATTCCGGGGGTGAACTTTTCATCTTTCCCCATCCCAATCTGAGAATCCCCGTGCTTACAAGGTCCTTGCTTCTTTACAGATACAGGCGGTTGAACTGCTCGCGCCTTGCCGCTCAATTGGAGGGATTCAAAGGGGCCCTCTACCCATGGCAGAGCGGAAGCCCTAGATGGGAAGAAACTCAACAACTCCA
>DNUI01000259.1 GCA_003508565.1 Syntrophaceae bacterium | reverse complement strand
CCGGTGATCGTTCAGGATCATGAGACAGGAGAAGTCCTGATGCTTGCCTATATGAATCAGAATGCGTGGCTAAAAACCTTAGAAACGGGTAAGGCCACGTACTGGAGCCGGTCGAGGAGCGAACTCTGGGTAAAAGGTGAGACATCGGGTCATGTTCAGATTGTGAAGGAAATTTTAGTAGATTGCGATTCCGATACGCTTCTATTGAAAGTCCAGCAGGTAGGGGGTGCAGCCTGCCATACGGGATACAGATCGTGCTTTTACAGAAGAGTCCACAATAAGAAGACAGAGATTATCGGTGAACCCGTATTCAAGCCGGAGGATGTGTATAAATGAAAAAATTAAAACTGGGAATACCGAAAGGAAGCCTCGAAGCAAAGACGGTTGACCTTTTTAAGATGGCGGGATGGCGTATTTCATACGACGAAAGGAGCTATTTCCCGGATATCGATGATGAGGAAATATTCTGTTCCCTGGTAAGGGCTCAGGAGATGTCGCGGTATGTGGAGGATGGGACGCTGGATCTGGGACTTACAGGAAAGGACTGGATTATCGAGAATGATTCAAAGGTCGTGGAAGTACAGGATCTTATTTACTCGAAGGCGTCTGCAAGACAGGCCAGGTGGGTTCTCGTAGTCAGAGAGGATTCTCCCATCCGTTCTATCGAGGATATGGAAGGGAAAAGAATTTCCACGGAGCTTGTCAAGTTTACGGAAAGATATTTTCGGGAGAGGAATATTACCGTTCATGTCGAATTTTCCTGGGGTGCGACGGAGGCAAAGGTCGTCGAAGGTCTCGTGGATGCCATTGTGGAAGTAACAGAAACTGGAAGAACCCTTAAAGCCAACAAACTCCGGATCGTTCATGAACTGATGAAGACAAACACAAAATTGATTGCGAATCCCGCTGCGTGGGAAGACCCATGGAAGCGTAAGAAGATAGCGCAGATAAGGACATTGCTGAACGGTTCGCTTCTGGCCATGGGTAAGGTGGGTGTGAAGTTGAATGTGTCCAAGGAGAATCTCGGAGGGGTTATTCTCCTGCTGCCTTCTCTTAAGGCGCCTACAATTTCTGGGTTATATCAGAGTGATTGGTTTGCCGTGGAAACAATAGTGAGCGGGAGTATTGTTCGTGATTTGATTCCCATACTCCAGGAGGCCGGGGCCGAAGGTATTATCGAATATCCCTTGAATAAAGTAATCTGAAAGGATTAACTGATTATGGCAAGGAAGGCAAAGATACATAGAAAAACTACGGAAACAGATATTTCTATAGGTCTTAATCTAGATGGTACCGGAAATGGCGAAATATCGACAACAGTAGCCTTCATCGATCATATGCTCAGCCTTTTTGCCCGTCATGGTCTTTTTGATCTGGTGGTAAAGGCCAAGGGTGATAAGCACATAGATGATCATCATATCGTTGAGGATATCGGGATATGTCTTGGTGACGCCGTGAAAAAAGCCCTTGGTAATAAAAGAGGTATTGTACGCTACGGATCAGCGACGGTTCCGATGGATGAAAGTTTATGCAGTGTGGCCATAGATATTTCGGGAAGACCTTATCTTATTTACAATGTGGAGTTTAAGTACAGAAAAATCGGCAAATTTGACTTCTCTCTGATAAAAGAATTCTTTAAATCTTTTTCCGACCATAGCGGAATGACCTTGCATATTAACCTTGTTTATGGTAAAAATAATCACCATATGGCAGAGGCAATATTCAAGGCCTTTGCCCTTGCCTTGAGAAAGGCAGTGACCATTCACAGCCGTATTGAAGGCATCTTATCCACTAAGGGAAGCCTGTGATAAGCAATCTCCAAAAAGGGGGTGGCAATATCCGGAGGGTATCATTCAACATGATAAATCGGGTTAGCCATCTCTTTCTTTTCTCTTTCATTATCATCATAGTTTCCGGTTGCCATTATGCGAGTGGTGTTTCTACTACTCTTAAAGATGATGGGACAGTTGTCTTTAATCGTCTTGCTGTAGTACCCTTTCAGCGAATCAGCCCGGAAGATGGGGCCTTCAAAACTGTACGCTGTCCTGTGTGCGGTGTGCTCATTACTGCTGAAAAAATCCCCCAGGATGCGGAGAAGATTGTTGAAGATGTTTTTATCGAGCGTCTCAAGGGCGGAAAAGAGTTAACAATTATACCACCTGACAGAACCGGGGGTATTTATGAGAGGGTTACCTCGGGCCTATTTAAGACAGAAATTCGGGAAGTTTTAAAGAATGTTGGTCAAGAACTGGAGGCTGATGGCATTGTAATGGGGTATGTATACCGTTACAGGGAAAGAAAGGGATATTCTTACTCGGCTGAAAAGCCAGCGTCAGTGGCCTTTGCAATCCACCTAATCAGAGTGAATGATGGCGCCATCATATGGCGGGGCAGCTTCGATAAGACACAAACTTCGCTGATGGAGGATATTCTCCAGATTTTCTCTTTTTATAAAAAAGGGGGAAGGTGGGTTACCGCAAAAGAATTGACAGAAGAGGGAATGGAGGAAGTTCTGAAGAAGTTTCCAGGGTTGCGAAAGAATTGATGCAGCGGTTATGAGCAAACACCGTGTATTGGTGGCACAAAGTCTTTATTTTAGCATTCTTATGAAATTTTATCCGGAGTGTGACATTGACCGTTATACCGGCGATTGATTTGAAAAATGGCCAGTGTGTGAGACTCGCACAGGGAGACTTCCGGCGTGTCACCGTATATTCTAATAATCCTGTAGATATTGCCGAAACGTGGCAGGCTCATGGAGCAATGCGTATCCATATCGTTGATTTGGACGGCTCTCTTGCCGGTTCGCCACGTAACAGGGGAATAATCCAGAGTATCGTCGAAGAAGTCAAGGTACCGATACAGGTAGGCGGTGGTATAAGGGATATGAATACAATAGATTCCTATATTTCGATAGGGGTCAGTTGGGTTATCCTGGGAACGATGGCACTAAAAAACGAGAGGTTTGTGAAGGAAGCATGTAATGCCTATAAAGGGCGGATTATCCTTGGTATTGACGCGAATGAGGGGAAGGTTGCAGTCCAGGGGTGGACGGAACAGACAGCAGAAGATGTTATAGACATCGCAAGACGTTACGAAGGATATGATCTGGATGCAATTGTCTATACGGACATTAAAAGAGATGGCATGGAAACAGGGCCGAATATCGAGGCTACCAAAAATCTTGCCCAGTCTGTGAACATACCGGTGATTGCGTCGGGTGGAGTCTCAAGTGTACGGGATATTGAGAGACTTCTTGAAGTGGAAAAATTTGGTGTAACCGGGGTGATTATCGGCAAAGCACTGTACTCGGGCGCCATATCACTGAAGGATGCGATAAGCCTGACAAAAAATTGAATCCGTTGGCGAGGAGCAACCACCTTCGTGTGCTGCGGAGAGCTTCATTTTTTCCGGAATCCCATGTGTAAATGTTCTGCCGTCCAGGCAGTGAGATTCATTCCAAGAAGGGAGGTCTGCATGAGGGACGACTGTATTTTTTGCAAAATTGTTAATGGTACAATACCAAGCAGCAGGGTGTATGAAGATGATGATGTCATGGCTTTTGATGATATTCATCCCATGGCCCCTGTACATGTCATCATTATTCCCAAGAGGCACATCGCGACTCTTATGGATGTTACGGCCGACAATATGAAAGCGGTAAGTTCTCTGATTAATGCTGCGCGTGAAGTGGCCCGTGTCAAAGGGATTGATAAAAGAGGGTTCCGCACCGTTATAAACTGTAATGAAGAAGGGGGGCAGGTCATCTTTCATCTGCATATGCATGTTCTCGGTGGAAAGAAACTTAAGGATGAGTTGGACTGACTCTAAGCATCCTTGACAAATATTAGAGGTGACTTAATTTAATTAAATCTGGAAGGCAGTGTGGGTGATGTCATGGCATTTGATGAAATAATCAATCGCGAGATGGTTTTAGCGGCGAAGTCAAAGGATAAGATACGGCTGTCGGCGATACGGATGATTAAGACAGGCATTCATAACAGGGAAATAGACCTCAAGAGAAAAATGACGGAGTCCGAATTCCTGCAGATGTTATCATCCATGGTGAAACAGAGGAAGGATTCGATCGATCAATTTCAAAAAGGCGGAAGAGAAGATCTCGTGGAGAAGGAAGGGGCGGAACTGAAAGTTATCCAGGAATTCATGCCCGCGCAGATGTCTGAGGAGGACATAGATTTGGAGATTCAAAGAACCATACAAGAGGTAGGTGCCGCCAGTATAAAAGATATGGGGAAAGTCATGAAAGTGCTCATGCCGAAATTAACCGGAAAAGCAGATGGGAAGACAATAGGAGACAAAGTAAAAGAAAAATTAACGTCATGAAAAAGGGATTAGTCCTGATAAAGTAAAGGGTCTCTATCTTGAAAGGACATATTGCTCCAGAAAAAATAGAGGAGGTAAAGAGAAGAGCAGATATCGTTGATCTGGTTTCGGAGTATGTAACCTTGAAAAAGGGGGGAAGAAATTTTCTCGGGCTTTGCCCCTTTCATAAGGAAAAAACGCCATCTTTTACGGTGAGTCGTGAGAAGCAGATATTTTACTGCTTCGGTTGCGGGGAAGGCGGCAATGTTTTGACATTCCTGATGAAGATGAACAATATGTCATTTCCCGAGGCAGTAAGATTTCTGGCAGGAAAGACCGGAGTGGTAATACCTGAGAGAATTTTTACCCGTGAAGAAAAAGAGAGTTCCCGTACCAGGGAAGAAATTAGCCGTATCAATCGCATGGCAGCGAAATATTTTTCCGAGAACCTTTTTTCGAAGGTAGGCAACGGGGCACGAGCATACCTTGGAAAAAGGGGAATACATGATGAGGTAATCAAGGAATATAGCCTTGGTTATGCGACTGAAGGATGGAGAAATCTCAAGGAATATTTCGAGAAATCTAAAATTTCTCTGAAACTACTTGAGCGCGCGGGCCTGATCATTCCCAAAACAAATGGAGGCGGTTCATATTATGACCGCTTCCGGGGTAGATTAATGTTTCCCATCGAGGATGTGAGCGGGAATGTTATCGCCTTTGGCGGCAGGATTCTTGGTGAGGGTGAACCAAAGTATTTAAATACCCCCGAATCACCCGTATTTATCAAAGGCAGGAATCTCTATGGCCTGAACCGAACAAAAGAAGACATACGCAGGAAAGGCTATGCCATTCTCGTTGAAGGGTATTTTGATCTCATCACCTTATGGGGTGCGGGCTGGAGGAACGTGGTAGCCACCCTGGGGACAGCGTTGACGAAAGATCATATAGATCTGATCAGGCGCTACACTAATGAAGTAATTGTCTTGTTTGACCCTGATCTTGCGGGGAAGAAGGCCCTTGCGCGGAGTATTGAACTTTTTCTTTCCGGAAATGTGCGCGCGAAGGCCGTTGTCCTTCCTGATGGTTATGATCCGGATCTGTATGTAAGGACGAACGGAAGTGAATCTCTGAAGGAGATTATCGGCCGAGCTCAGTCTATGATCGATTACTACATAGAGAATTTAATCGGGAAAGTATCCACTGTTGAGGAAAAAAGAGATGCACTGAGAGAAGCGGTGTCTTTTATTATCAATATTGATAATAAAAGTGAGAGAGATTTGTTCATAAGAAGGGTATCGGAGAAGTTAGGCATAAATCAGGAGCTTTTGACTAAAGAGGTCAATCGTACTGTGAAAGCATCGACCGTAAACCCCGGCGCAGTGTCAACAGAACCGGATATGGATATTGACACGGTCGAGTTAAGTCTTATTCATATCATGTTGGAATATCCTCATAAAATTCCTGAAATTGTCCAGAAGAATATCTTGAATTGCTTTCTGAGTGCGAATTTAAAATCACTTGCGAAAAGACTCACGGATTCGTTTGAGAAGGAAGGTTCGGAGAGTTTTGACGCGCCCCTGTTTGTACAAACCATCGAAAATGATGGTATCAGACAGAAGCTCCTTAAAAAAATGATAAATGAAAATCCCTACGATGAAGGGATCGTTGAACGTATCATTATGGATGCTATGAAGCAAGTTAAACGGAAGTGGTATAAGGAAAAGGGGAGGATATTGACAAGGGAGATTAAAAAAGCCGATGAAAGTGGTGATAATGAACTAAGTAATAGATTATTAGCAGAAAAAGAAAGATTATTAAGAGAGGAAAAGACATTACATTGAGAACAATGTGTTCTCAGATGTTCCTTTTTAAGAAAAATATCGGGGAGTAACTATATGGGAAAAGAAATGGAATCTGAAGAATTTAAAAAGCTGATATCATTGGGTGAAGCGAAGGGTTTTTTAACCTATGACGATGTGAATGACATTCTGCCCTCTGACGTCGTATCTTCTGATCAGATCGATGATATCATCATGCTCTTTGGTGAAAAAAATATCGATATTATTGATACAGATAAAGGAGAAAAGCTCCTTGTTAAGAAGGTTGCAGACGAAAGAATAGAAGTCAAAGAGGAAGATATTCTCGACCTGATGGCCACTGTGGGCAAGACCGGCGACCCTGTCAAGATGTACCTCCGTGAGATGGGCCTTGTATCCTTACTCTCCAGAGAAGGTGAAGTTGAAATTGCAAAAAAAATCGAAGAGGGAGAGAGAGAAGTGATGGACTCCATCTTTGGTGTCGCAGCGTCGGTCAAGGCTGTGGTGGATATCGGCATAAAACTAAAAAGTGGTGAGCTCCGCATAAAGAGTATAGTGGCCAATCTTGAAGATGAAGAAGGTTTTGTCGAGGAAGATATGCATAAGGAAAGGGTAATGAAGCTGATTGACAGAATAACTGCCCTTGACAAAAAAAATGAAAACCTTAAACGGAAACTTAAATCAAAAGGCCTGGATAAAGAACAGAAAGACATCGTTGACACGGAAATTGAAAAAAATACCAAAAGAATAAGCCGCTTATGCAGAAAAGCAAGATTCAGTAAAAAACAGATAGAAAAGATGGTATCGAGACTGAAATATTATGTGGCGGAGGGAGAAGAGGCAGAGAATGAAATCCGCAAATATAAGGAACAAACTGGTTTGTCTCTTAAGGAAATAGAGAAAGCATGGGAGCGAATAAAAAAGCTACCTGCAAATCGCGTTATGGACAAAGAAACAAGAGTGCCCATTGCGAAATTGAAGGCATGCGAGGCGCCCATAATCGAAGCCAAGAAAAAAACAGCTATGATTACTC
>DNUI01000236.1:687-4302 GCA_003508565.1 Syntrophaceae bacterium | reverse complement strand
GTAACTGACGACGGCACTTTTGGGCTCTACAAGCCAAAAAAATGGAAAGTGGGCACCCAGAGATACTCCAACGGCAGGATGGTTTTTGCTACGGACCCGAAAAACGTGTCATATGCGAGCGGACTTTTTCTGGAAGATATCGATTCGAATCTCGATTCTATAACGTTTGGGAGCTCGACATTAAAAAACATGATGAAGCAGATGCCAAGTCTTAAGCTCCTTGACTCAAGAAGCACTGACGACCGGATGCAAACGGTGGTGAAATACCAGAGGAGCGGTCCAAAGGGTATTCGCATCGAAGGAAAGTACTCTTTCAATGTAAAGCATCCCACGGCGGTCGTATTCGGGTATGAGGCGCCGGTAAAGCAATTTAATAAGATGGTGCCCACCCTCCTCACCATTATTGCAAACATCACACTCCTTGATGACCAAGCCTATCGAAGCGCCTCTCAGACAAAAGGGAGAGAACCGGCAGTGCCACCGATGAGGCAGGTTTCGGCACAGGACAACTCGTGCCGACTCATGGTCCCTCAAGGCTGGAATCTCGTTGCCGCCAAAGGGACGGCCGTTTGCTCATCTCCTGACGAGAAGGCTGGTTTTATCTTTACGACGGTGGGGTTTGTAGCGCGATCCCGAATCCCGTACTTTTACAGCGCTAAAATACCGGGCCTTCATTATGAGTATATGCGACCCATCGATGCCCTCATTGTGGCAGCGAGGCACACGGGCGCACGCAACCACAAGGTTTTGGAACGTCATGTGAATCCGTCGGCGGCCAGGGAAGGATCCGCTTTTCTTAAAAAGCAAGTGGATGCGGAGATTGCCTTGATCTCCTACACAAATAGGCATGGTGTGCCCTGTATTGGCTACTACGATGTGATAGGCTCCCCCCCCGACAACGCCGGACAGTGGGGTATCATTCCCATGGGTTTTTGGGCGCCTGAATCCCAGTTTGCCCTCTATCTCCCTTCCCTTATTAAAATTGCCGAAAGCTTCCGGATCAACGAACGATGGGCTTCGGTGTATGTCCGCCAGGGATTGGCGAAGGTGAGAGAGATGATGAAGAAGACGTCATCAATGATGTATCAATATTCCCAGGAGATGCGCGCGTCAAGCCTCGCCGGCCACCAAAACAGGATGAAAAGCAGCGATTTTACGAGCTACAAGTTCTCTACGTACATGCGCGGTCAGCAAGAATGGGTGACCAGTGTAGAAGGGGGCACGGTGGTTACCACGGATCATTGGGGGCTTAGCGTGGGCGGGAAGAACATTGTTGAGGGTCCACCCTTCAATTATTACAATTTCCAGGGTGAGAAATACGGCCTTATGCAGGTTGACAGCTCTCGTGAGGTCTTCGAAGCCGTTAAGGGATATTGAGAAGGGAACAATGAGGCCTTCCTTCCATTTGCTGAACCGGCAAATTAATTTTTTTAAGGTTATATAAAGAGAATCAATCAATGAAGACAATAGGTGGCATTCTACTTGGAATTGTTACAATCATTTATTGGCAATATTATTATAGCAACCTTTATAAATTTTGGATGTCTGTAAAATCAAACCCAGATGACGCAATGGAGAAAAAAGCATTATTGATTCGAAACATAATAATTCAGATAATAATGGCTGGCTTCGGACTGTTCCTCATAATATCGACATTACAAATATTAGGATTTGTGAATTATTGGTAGTGAATAAAATGTAATGCCAACACAGAAACTGACGGGAAAATGTTGAGCTCACCAGATATTAGAACCCCATATTTTGCAGGGGTAGCAATTACATTCTTTTACAGAAACAACGCATACGGCAATTCTGACGGAGATCCACTTATTTCTAAAAGCGTTAACTGCACCTTTTCACTATTGCAGTAGATTTCTAATCAAAAAATGCTTTATCATTGCAACACCGTAGATGCTCATTTTGCACCAATTTCTTGACACGATCAGCGATAATCGTTACAAAAGATACAGGCAAAGGATGGTTTGGCGTTTATGGAGGTTAACATGGATAGTGGTGAACTAAAAAAGATCCTTGCAGGCTTCTGCATTGCCACCCTCATTTCCGGTTCAGCTCTTATGGTGTCTGGTTGTGCGAAAAAAGCCAGCGCTTGAAGCGGTACGAAGCCGGATGCAGGTGGCATCCAGAAAGAACAGCCTGCCAAGCCCGCAAGCAGCTGAAGCGGTGCAAAACCGGGTGCAGTTAGCACCCCAAAGGAACAGCCGGCAAAGCCGGCAGGTAGCTGAAGCGGTACAAAAAAATAGTGCAGTTTGCACTATCGGAGACAACTATTTTCGATTATTGTTTTTAGGGATTCAGCAACGGCATTTCCTAAAAACGGTACAGAAAGATAAACTGAAAACCGAGCATCATTGGAGCGCCGCCATCCTTTGCCTTCCATAAGATGCGCCGATGAACTTTACAAAGATTGATCTTGGAGCTATTTATCCTCGATGTCGCATGCTTCTTGGTCCCGACATATGGCAGCAGATCGTTTCCGGCCACGACCTGGATCGCGACCCGGAAAATTTTCTCGAAGTCATCGGGTCTTATAAACTGCACTCGCAACTTCCTGAATTTCTGCCTGCACTCGCCCGTCTTGAATGGGGCATCTCCCAAGCGAAAGAAAAAAATATTTCCATACCGGATGATCAGGAAGATAGTGTGATCAATCCCACCCTTCTTTTGCTTGAACTTCAATGGAAGAATCTTGCGTATGATGTGGGTTCTCCGTCCGCAGAGCCTCCGGAACCGGGAAACGAATACATCCTGATATGGAAACACCCTGAAGGCGGTGAGGTTCACGTGAGAGCTGCTTCACCGGAGGATCTCCTCGTGCTCAAGATGATTTCCGAGAGCATCGATAGGAAGAAAGTGGCACAGATAGGCGCCATATCGACCTTCGCAGTGGACGCTGCCGTGGAGCGTGCCGTTGACAGGGGGATCATCATTGCACCGCCTTCCCGTATCCGGCGCGATTTCGATATCTTTGAAGCATCTCCTTACGCAAAAAAGCAATTTCTCATATCGCCGTCATTTACCTTTCAGTGGCATATCACACAGGTCTGTGACCTGTACTGTAAACATTGCTATGACCGGAGTGATAGATCTGCGCTGACACTGGGGCAGGCGCTCACGATTATCGATGATCTCGATACCTTTTGCCGCGAGCGCCATGTAAAGGGTCAAATCTCATTTACCGGTGGAAACCCCCTCATGCACCCGAATTTTTTATCCATATATCAAGCTGCCTCTGATCGTGGCTTCACTCTGTTTATTTTAGGAAATCCCACGACCCGTGCACAGATCGAAACCTTGCTGTCCATCCAGCATCCTGATTTTTTTCAGGTGAGTCTGGAAGGGTTGCCTGCATACAATGATTTCATCCGGGGAAAGGGGCATTTCGAAAGAACAATGGGTTTCCTTGAAATCCTCCGTGAACTCGAGGTGTACTCGATGGTGATGCTTACCCTTACAAGAGAGAATATTCACCAGGTTCTTCCCCTTGCCGACTTGCTTCGCGGAAAAGCGGATGTTTTTTACTTCAATCGTTTGTCGAAGGTGGGGCAGGGAGAGAGCCTCGAACTTCCTCCAAAGCAGGACTACCGCTCTTTCTTG
>DNUI01000236.1:0-503 GCA_003508565.1 Syntrophaceae bacterium | reverse complement strand
GCAGGATGTGCCGAATGTCGATCATGTCTGCTGAGGCCCGTCTGCGGAGGGTGCCTTGCAAGCGCTTACAGTTACGGCTTCGATGTTTTCGAAAAAAAAGATCCCTACTGCTTCTTGTAACCAATTTGTAAAAAAAGGAGGGGGCTATGTTTTGGCAAATCATTATGGTAGTGTTCGTCATGGTATTTTCAATCAGTGAAACCTATGCGGAGAGTTGCAGCGGCAGGGGAATTGAACTGCAGGTGCTGGGCTCCGGCGGTCCCGAGGTTCAGGATAAGCGGGCCTCCAGCGGTTATGTAATCTGGCAGGATGGAAAAGCGAGGATACTCATAGACTGCGGTGGAGGAAGCGCCTTGCGCTTTGGCCAATCGAATGCACAGATGACGGACCTTCATGTAGGCTTGTTTACCCATTTCCATGTGGATCACGCGGCGGATTTTCCCGTTCTTGTAAAATCTTCTTTTTTTGAGGATCGGACACGTCCCCTGCCTGTATTCGGTCCC
>DNUI01000291.1 GCA_003508565.1 Syntrophaceae bacterium | reverse complement strand
AAAGAAATTGCCGACATGATTGCCGCGCACGGCGAGACAGATGTGGACTGCGAATTCTGCCGTACTCGATATCACTTTACCCGGGAGGAGCTTGAACAGCTCTTACAAGAAATGGGGGGTACATATTAAGTGCGGATGGACCAGGCGTTGAAAAGGGTGAGATACCGGAGGAGAAAGACCTCCCCGTCGGTTGTCTTTACCTTGAAGTAGTCTATTTCCGGCCTGGTCGGATCGATACCTTCCTCATACCAGCGATCGATAATCTCCGCCACTTCCCGCCGTTGCCCCTGATAGGTAAAGGCGACAGGACGCTCGTTGGCCTTGTAGCCGCTGTAGCATTCGACGTGTATGCGTTCATATGGCTCAGGCTTGATATCCCGTGATTTTCCTTTCACCATCATGCCATTATTCTATATGCTGAAGAGGTGATTGTCCAGGGGCAAGGTGTAAACCCCTCATTTATTCCGCTGGTTCTTCAGGGAGACGCTTCAGATTCTTCAAATAGCGCTGGAGGTTGAACTCTTGCTTGTGCTTTAGCGCGTGGTAGACCTCCACGCAGACAGCCTGGGCAATATAGATCTTGGCATTATCCTCTGATATACCTTCAGAGATCAGCCGTGTTAGTGTCTCTCTTGTTTCCGGTGGGTCGTTGGCTTCAAGTTGATTCTCGACCACTTCGAGAAATGCCCGTTTCAGATGTGGGTTTGGCTTTTTCATTTTCACCTCTTCTTTGTAAACACTAAGTACACTGGTTCATAAATTCGGTGACGTATTGTCATTTCGAACAAAGTGAGAAATCTTAATGGGTATAAGACGCCAAAAGATATCTCCCTTCGGTCGATATGACACAGAATTTACGAAATGAAGCACTAAGGTGGTCAAATTTTCATAATTTTAGAAAAGCCGAACGTGCCGTATTTTTCGCGTCACGGCTGCTTCAGAAAATCCAGGACCTTTTTATTTACTATATCCGCCTGCACGAATGTTAAGTCATGACCGGCGCCAGGAATGATTTCTGCTTTTATCCGGGGCGCCACCTCATTGAGGCGCTGTATGGCTTTCCGGGCGGAATAGAGCTTTTCGTTCTCTCCGACTAAATAGAGGGCAGGGAGGGAGATGCTTTGTAATATTTTACTTTTTAAGACCTTTGGATACACCATGAGTTTTGGCTTAAAGCACCGCATCGCCAGGAACGCTTCGTCTGCCATTTCTTCCGCCATCATCCGGCCGGCTTCATCCTTGCGCACCAAATCCTCTGCCAGCCAGTACATAAAATTTCTGGCAAAGGTGCGGTGAGGCAAAAACCCAACCACGGCACGCATAAACCATGCCGGTCGCAGGGGTAATACGGTAAATGCAGGGGCCAGGAGGACAATTTTATCGAGCCGTTTGGGGAAGCGGAGCGCGTAATGGCAGGTCAGCCATCCACCGTACGACAGGCCCATAAGGTTGATAGCGTTTCCCGGCTCAAGAGCGCGAAACAACTCGTCGAGCCAGTGTGTAAAATCATCCGGGCTTTTGATTGGGCGCGTATATACACTGCGCCCATAGTCGTAAATGTTGTCTACCGCGTAAGTGGTAAAAAATCCCGATAACGCTTCAATATTTGGTATCCACTGCAGTGAATTGCCGCTGCTTCCATGCATTAGCACCAGCGGTGGAGCGCCGGCTGACCCGCTAATCCGCACGAATGTATGACCGTATGAAGTATCTACCATCCTGGTTTCCGATGGGACCGGCCACTTCTTCGCCCTCATATCATACAATCGGAGATACTGCTCTCGCGCTTTCGCTGATCGGAAAGGGTGATATGGCGTCACCTCCATGAACACCATCCTTTCATATAGAACGACTCGTCAATAGTATCTCTTTGAGGAAAGTGCATACTGTGCTGCTGTTATGACCATGGCTGCAAAATAGATCATCAGCCCGGCATACACAAGGATCGGTATGGCGCATGACGGGCATTGCTCCGGCGAAATATCAAGTGGCTGGTATGGCTGAAAAGTCCTAGTATGCCGATGGCGATCCGCAATATGGCGGTGCTACGTGTAAACACAACGCGTCTATCCGTGCGATGTGACGAATCCTGAAATAATCTATCCTATTTCGGTTGAGGTGGCGCTGGCCACAGGCAGATAAGCTCGTTCGGCATAATCTTTCACCATACGATCCGCGCTAAAACGCCAGCCGAGATTCTGGATCGCATGCTTCATCCTCTTCACCCAGTGATGAGGAATCCCGTCTGCATCCCTCTTGTAGTAAAGTGGGATCACTTCTTGCTCAAGCGTTTCATAAAGGTATTCGGCGTCCCTCTGGTATTGTACAGCCTGATCGTTGTGCATACCGCCGTGACCGATGGCAAAACCACTCTTGCCGTCGTATGCTTCATTCCACCAGCCGTCGAGAACCGAAAGGTTCAAACCCCCGTTAAGAAGCACCTTCTGACCGCTCGTGCCGCACGCCTCCAGGGGACGTCGCGGAGTGTTCAGCCACACATCGACTCCCTGAACAAGATGGCGAGCCACGTTATAATCGTAGTTTTCGACGAACACTACTCTCATCCTGTAGGAGCGGTTGTAGCTGTATTGGGCAATTCTCTGCAGTAATCGCTTGCCATCGTCGTCCCGTGGGTGGGCCTTCCCGGCAAACACAATCTGGATCGGTCGGTGTGCGTCTTTAATTAATTTCGCCAGGCGCTCGGGTTGAGATAAAATCAGGTCTCCCCGCTTATACGTTGCAAACCTCCGGGCGCAACCGATGGTGAGCACATCCGGTTCGAGAATCTGATCAATCTGTTTGATTGTTTCATGATGGCCCAGACGTTCTGATTGCAATTGCAAGCGCCGGCGGACGAAGCGAATGAGACGCATCTTCAAACTCTGGTGTGTCTCCCACAACTCTCCGTCATCGATCTCGGCTACTTTTTCCCAGAAGTCCGGGTACGCCATTCGTGTTGGCCAATCCTGGCCAAGACGCGTCCCAAACAATTGGTACATTTGGGGAGCCAGCCATGACAATACGTGCACCCCATTGGTAATATGGCCGATAGGAACATCTGCCTCGGGCCGTGTCGGCCACAGGGAATTCCACATGAGGCGACTGACCGTCCCATGAATTGCCGAGACGCCGTTTGCCCTACGTGAGGTCTTCAAAGCCAGGACAGTCATGCAAAAGGGTTCCGAACTATCGTGCGGATTGACGCGTCCCAGGGCCATAAAATCATCGTGAGAAAGCCCCATCTTTTCCCTGAAGAGGCCTAAATGCTCTTCGACCAGATCCGGTGAGAATCGGTCGTGACCGGCGGCAACAGGGGTATGCGTCGTAAAAACGGTATACAGAGACACGCGTCGATGTGCGCGATGAAACGGAATCT
>DNUI01000204.1 GCA_003508565.1 Syntrophaceae bacterium | reverse complement strand
TAATCAAATGGAAGCAGATACCTCACATTGTAGTCAGATTGTGGAGGAGCCACAGAAAAATAAATCTCCACAAATACTGATTGTAGACGATGCTTTTATAGACCTTGAGCTGCTCACATATATTCTTACGCGTGGCGGTTATCGGGTTCGTGCTCTCTCTAACGGAGAGATGGCTCTTACCTCTGTGGCAATTAACCCGCCGGAAGTGATCCTGCTCGATGTGAAAATGCCGGGTATGGATGGCTATGAGGTCTGCCGCCGTTTAAAGCTGAACAAACAGAGTAGCAGCATTCCGGTAATCTTCATAAGTGCACTTGATGGGTTTGACGACCGTGTTGAAGGCTTCCGGGCAGGGGGGACTGACTACATTACAAAACCGTTTCAGCCGGCGGAAGTCTTGGCGCGCGTTGAAACGCATCTCAAACTACGGCACATACAGGAGAAGCTTGAAGCGCAAAACTCCCGGTTGCAGCAAGAAATCGCGGAGCGCAGAGAGGCGGAGGCAGCGCTGCGAGAAGCACGTGATAATTTAGAAAAACTTGTAGAGAAACGCACCGCAGAACTGATCCATAAAAACAGGCAACTGATAGAGGAGATTGAAGAGCGCAAGAAAGTGGAAGATCAGCTGCGGAGCAGTGAGGAAAAATATAGATGTATCTATGAAAGTATACAGGACATTTATTATGAGATTGGCTTTGACGGGATCATCCAGGAGATATCTCCCTCCGTTGAAAGGATAACAAAATATACGCGTGACGCATTCATTGGAAAATCTGTATACGAAATATATGCCTATCCCGAACAAAGAGAAGAGTTTTTGAAAGAAATAATGAAGAAAGAAACGGTAACCGACCACGAGGTTACGATGAAAGATAGAGATGGCAAACTTGTTACCGTATCTTTATCCTCCCGGCTTGTCTTTGATGAAAAAGGACATCCACTGAAGATATTAGGTTCCTTAAGAGACATAACCACACGGAAGATAGCAGAGGAAGCGTTGAGGGCATCCGAGGAAAAATATCGAAGTGTTGTTGACAACATCGGTATTGGCATTGCCTTGATAAGCCCGAATATGGAAATAATCACGCAGAACAATCAGATGAAGAAGTGGTTTCCTGATGTTGATGTATCAAAAAAACCCATCTGTTATAAAACATTCAATGATCCGCCCAGGGGACATGTGTGTTCCTATTGCCCGACATATAAGACATTCCGGGACGGACAGGTTCATGAATCTGTTACGGACACACCGGCAGGGCAGGAAACAATACATTACCGGATCATTTCATCTCCAGTAAGGGACAGAGACGGTAATATCATCGCAGCCATAGAAATGGTGGAAGACATTACTGAACGCAGGAGGGCGAAGAAAGATTTAGAAAAGAGGGAAAAGGAGTTGCGAGAGAAGACTCGGAACCTGGAGGAACTCAACACGGCCCTTAAAGTCTTACTAAGACAGAGAGAAGCAGACAAAGACGAGCTTGAAGAAAGGACAATGTCTAATGTCAAGCATCTTGTGTTGCCCTACATTGAAAAATTAAAAAAAAGTAATTTAGACGCTAAGGACGAAGCATATGTAGGTATTGTTGAGTCAAATTTGAAAGATATTGTTTCTTCATTTTCTCAAAGATTGTCTTCTCAATACATGACGTTCACTCCCAAGGAGCTTCAGGTAGCCAATCTTATCAAAGAGGGACAAACAACAAAGGATATAGCTGAATTGTTAAATACGTCGCCTGGAACAGTTGATTTTCACAGGCATAATATCAGGAAAAAATTGAATTTGAAAAATAAAAGAGCCAATTTAAGATCATATCTTTTAACGTTATCATGATACAAACATGGATTGGGTCATCTCCGAAAATGCTGCGGGTTAACTCAGTAATAAAGAGTAATGTTGAGATACTGTATGGCCTTAAACGTCGATCAAAATCACAATACGCAACTTACGTGGGAAACTTTTTTTAAGATGTGCACGTAAAATTATGAAATGAAGAATATATCACAGAGATTTGACGACGGGGGCAATTGAGGGTGGCAAAAAAAGATTTTCACACAACCGAGTCTGACAGCAACCCGTTTTTATTAATGGTGGAGAATGCCCAGGATGCCATATATATTCTGTTTAACGGTAAATTTGAGTATATCAATCGTAAATTTTCCGAAATTTTTCAAATAACATTGGAAGAGGCCAATAGCCCCGATTTCAATTATTTTGATCTCATTGCTCCCGAGAGCCGTCCTTTCATTGAGAATAGAATTGATAAAATCAATAAGGGTGAGCATGTAGCGCCAACATATGAATTTACTGTCCTCACAAAAAGCGGGCGAAAAGTCCTTATGGAGGCATCTGTTTCTTATATCCCATATAAAGGAAGTATAGCGGCCCACGGGATTCTCCGCGATATTACGGAGCGTAAGAAGGTAGAGGATATGTTGCACGAAACAAAACGCCAGCAGAACGCCATTCTTGACAATATTCCTGACATTGCCTGGTTGAAAGACGGGGATAGCAGGTACATCGCAGTCAATGAACCTTTTGGCGCGGTCTGTGGCATCAAACCGGAAGATATACGCGGCAAGACTGACATAGAAATCTGGCCGAAAGAACTGGCTGAAAAATACAAGGAGGATGATACAACCGTACTACAGTCCGGTAAAAGAAAGCGTATTGAGGAACCACTTGTGAATAGTTTTGGTAAGAATATCTGGGTAGAAACGGTAAAGAGCCCCATATATGATGGAAGCGGCAATGTTATCGGTACCGCGGGAATAGCGAGAGATATCACTGAACAAAAAATAGCGCATGAACAATTGTCCAGAGTCAATGAGTGCTTTCTTAGTTTTGTCGCCGATCCAATAGAAAATATTCAGCGCCTTACCTCTTTATTGGGGGAGATCATGGGCGCTACCTGCGCGCTTTACAACCGCCTTGAAAAAGGGATGCTCTGCTCAATCGGGAAATGGCACACACCCCAGGGATACAACCCTGTAGATAAGCCGGATGGGCATATCTGCTATGATCTCATCAAAAATGATCTCGATTCTTCCGTTATTGTCCGAGATTTGCAAAACACATCATATGCAGAGACAGATCCAAATGTTGCACGGTATGGGCTACACACATATGTTGGTCAAAAAGTAAAGTGCGGCGGTGTAGCTGTTGGCGCGCTATGCGTTGTTTTCCAGGATGATTTTTCTCCTTCTGAAAACGATAAAAAAATCATGGGAATTATCGCGTCTGCGCTGAGTATTCAGGAAGATCAATATCGGGCTGAGGAGGTCTTGAAAACGAGAGAGAAAGAATTGTTTTTCAAGTCACGAAATCTTGAGGAAATGAATACGGCCCTGAAGGTTTTACTGCAACGCAGGGACATAGACAGCAAAGAATTTGAAAAAAGAGTCTTATCTAATGTGAAAAAACTGATTACCCCATACTTAAAAAAACTTAAGAAAAGTGGAATGAAAACTGACCAAATAATCTATGCGGATATCATTGAAAACAATCTCAAGGAAATTATTTCTCCTTTCTCCCGAAATATATCTGCGAAATATATGGATTTTACTCCCCAGGAAATCCAGATAGCAAGTCATATTAAAGAAGGCAAAACCAGCAAAGACATAGCAAAAATGCTTGATATCACCGAGCGTACCGTAAATTTTCACAGGGAAAATATTAGAAATAAACTCGGTCTTAAGAACAAAAAAACGAATATCAGATCCTTCCTGTTAGCCTTGTCATAATACCAGTATTATCCTGGCATATTCCTAAGAATTAATTAGTATTGCGTTTATCAATGATCAGCTTTATTCTAATTTTCAATGTACTTATTTATACGAAGAATTTTAACAGCCTTAATCAAAATTCAATAAACTTGTAAAGAGTTTTCACAGCGATTTGTTAACCATAACATCAACTGCAAAAACATTGATCAAAAAGATAGCATAGAAAAAAAATTTTCAGACATGCAATGTGTCGAATCATTTTTTGAATCCTGTAGCGATCGCATTCCCCGTAGCTTGCTGCGGGGTACGCGAGCAAATGGGTAAAATTATATTTCCTTACGGATCGAAGATTCTCCGTAGTTTACTGCGGAGAGCTTCAATATTTTACTTTCGATAAAGGAGGATTCTCAATGAGGCTTCAGGAGGTTCGTGAGATAGCAAAGACCTGGGGAGTAAATACGGGAGCAAGACGTACAAAGCAGGATATTATTCGTGATATTCAGGTTCATGAAGGGTATGAACCATGTTTTCGCACGAAGGATTCCTGTGAGAGCGATTGTCTGTGGAAGAAGGACTGCACAAACGGCAGATGAACTTACGCGCTACTTATAAA
>DNUI01000045.1 GCA_003508565.1 Syntrophaceae bacterium | reverse complement strand
GGTCCGGATGTTTCGCGTTCTGATGACGCAACATCCTTCATAGTGGATTTTAATGGAAAGCTTGTCATGATTGATGCCGGCGCAGGAGGAAGTTCACGGATACTGCAAAAAAACATTGAGGACGCGGGACTTGATCCCAGGTCAATCTCAACCCTTATTCTTACCCATAACCATATTGACCATATAGGTTCAGCTCCGTATTTTCGAACACAGTTCGGATGCAAGATCGTAATGCACAACCTTGATGCCGATGCTGTTGAGGAAGGTGACAGCGTGAGAACAGCAGCAAGCTGTTATGGAACAACATTTCCACCAACCGTTGTCGATGTGAAACTCATGGGTGACCATGAAACACTTCAGTGTGGTGGGGAGGAACTCCACTGCCTCCATACACCAGGGCACACACCCGGATCTCTTTCTGTGTATCTGGATCGAGGAGGCAAGCGGATACTGTTTGGTCAGGATATCCACGGACCATTTTTGGATATTTTCAGATCCGATATGAGCCTATGGAAAAAGTCAATGGAAAAACTCCTTGCCCTTGATGCAGATATACTCTGTGAAGGGCATTTCGGAATCTTTCAGCCAAAGGAGCACGTAATACGTTACATCAAGAGATACCTGAAAAATAACATCTGAGGGATGATACCGAAGATTCTTTGTGTTGTTTCACTCACTCAAGGCCTATCGGCTGTGTTATGTATCTTCGGTAATGTTTTGGGGAACGCTAAGCCTCACTCATGTAATACAGAATCAATTTTAATCTCCAGCTCTTCAGCAGTCACAGGTTTGGCGATAAACATTCTCCCGCCGATTATGCCATCCTGCGATTGTGTTTCGCTCCTCGACGCTATAGCGGTAATAAACAGTACAGGGATGTCCTTTGTGTTCGCATCATCAAGAAGCAATCCCGCGACCTGTCCACCATTCATATCGGGCATGATAATATCGAGAAGGACCAGATCGGGATGTTCCTTTGAAGCCATGATTAAACCGGTTTCACCGCTTGTGGTTGTGATAACTTCATATTTGCCTGTCTTTTCCAGATTGAGTTTAACAAAAAAACAAAAATCTTCTTCGTCATCTATGAGTAAGACCTTCTTCCTTCGAGGGGTTTCCTGTTCGGTTGTGTCGTTCATAACATCATCCTTAGTGTATGAAGCATTCTTGCAGTATTGTATAATTTGAGAGTTATTGTGTTTCTGCTTTCCTTATGATCCTTCCTAATGCCTTCTCCGCGGCAGTTTTTACTGCAGGAGTATATGACTTGAAGCGGAGAAAGCCCTTATGTTTAGTGATTTCCGTTAGGAATGACAGTGCCTCTTTATCACCGATGTTTCCTAGGGCAAGACATATCTTTTCCTGCAGATCCGTTTTTACTTCATCTGGTACCGAAAGTTTGGTCTTGAAAAGCTCTATAAGTGGATGTATTGCGTCTCGAGATTTCAAAGAACCCAGGGTAGCCACAATACCTGCTTTGAATAGATCATCACATTTCGGGAGGGCATCCAACAGGATTTTACCTCTGGAGCTTCCTCCGATATTACTGATACCTTTTAATGCCTCCCTCTGAACCCTGTGATCTTCATGATAGAGAAGTGGTTCGAGGACGCGTGTGTGTTCTTCCTTGCCTATTCTTCCTAAAAGCCGCACAAGATTCCTCAGGTAAAACCAGGGAGCTTTTGGATCTATCATGTCCGTAATTATGTGTGCAGCCCCAGGGCCCATTTCGGTTATCAAATTAAGTACCAGTACACGCTCTGATGAGTCTTCACTTTTTTGCAAGATTTCTAAAAGACGGTGAAGAGACAATTCAGACATTATTGTAAGGATTTTGGCCGCTTCAATTTTCTCATTATCTTTGTTGGTCCTGATTTCTTCTAAGAGAATATCCAATATTTCATTAGATGCGATTTCCGTTAACGCAGCAGACACCGCCGATCGAATATCATCATTTTTTTGAATCTCATTGGAAATTATCAGACGAAAAACATGCACTATGGGATGACAATCAGAAAATTGTCGGTTGCGAATCAAGGAATGAGCGAGATTCGTAAGTTGAGTGGAAATCTTTTGCAAGGCGGGAGTATATGCAGTTTCGATTTTGAGCCAGTCAACTATTTTCCCCGACATCGCTCGCAGTATCTGTATCTTCTGTTCCGCATAGAGATTTTCCAGAATTTTTGCTAAGGCCTCAGACGCATTAGCCCTTGCAGTTACGTCATCAACAAGAAGTGTATTGCTTAATCTTTCAATAATTGCCTCTGCGGTCTCATTCTCTCCTTCGGTAAAGAGTTCCTGTACTACCCTATATGAAGATTTTACAACGCGCTCGTCAATGATCCCAGCATCCAGCGTATGAATGATACGATTTTCCGCTTTCTTGAGAACACCTTGTCGTTCTTGATCCTCTGCGGTAAATGTCTTTCTATTAATGAGAATGTGCGGAATTTTTCCCCCGGTTATGACTTGTTCAAGGCCTCCCTTCGATTTCACTTCATCGGGCTTCGTGGACATTGCTTCAAGAAAGGGGATAAGTTCGATTTTGCCCAAGCCTTTCTCAAAGGTAAGATTCTTGATACCATAATTGATCATTAACATAAGAAAGATCGCTACCTGGGGCTTACCCAAATGCTTATGACTCAGCTGCTTGCCGGAGACGAGGAGGTTCCTGTCCGACTCCTCAAATATTATAGATTTTTCATCCTCAAGAATAGTCTGAAAAGTCTCATAAAGTCTGTCGATGGTCTTTGCGGTCATTGCGTTCGTAGGCGGGTAGAGGTGTAAACTAACGATTGCTGAATTCATAATGATCAAAGTATCAACGGCTTTTTCCTGAATACCCGAACTGGACATTCTTTCACCTCATGAAACCGGTAGCGCGCGCATACTCCGCAGTATCCTGCGGAGATCCTCAATTAGTCTATGTTATCTATTATTTACCATTGTTTCTAACCTTATTATACCATACATTTAAGTCAACTATAGTGTATATACAGGTGCTACGGAAATCTTGCTTTTAAAAGATCAAACGACTCGCGGCACTATATATCAATTAGAGAAAAATTGGAATCATAAGTCTTGAAGATGGTGAGTGTCATTTAAGGCGATTATCGTGCCTTTCCCGTCTTCAAACTCTACAACAGTTTTTGATGCCACGTCTACACGCACCTCTCTCGCAAAGGATAGATCAATGTTGCGAATTTTGCAGAGAATGGTCATGATCGTCATACTATGAGAAACGACAAGAATGTTTTTTGGATTATCGACGATTTTTTTTATGGTACTCCATGCGCGTGTCTGCACATCATGGAGCGATTCACCGTTCGGCATAACGACTGAGGCAGGGTTCAGGAACCAATTTTTGATGAACGGAAGATGCTTCTCCTTCAAATCTTCTATCGATACGTTTTCAAAATCCCCGTGGTTCATTTCTTGAAGATTTCTTTCGATGTTGATCGATACATTATGGAATTTGCCTATGGCCAGAGCTGTCTGATACGCACGCTTTAAAGGACTTGATACAATACCTTCGATTGATTCTCTTC
Organism: Syntrophaceae bacterium; assembly: GCA_003508565.1. Classification (GTDB taxonomy): domain Bacteria; phylum Desulfobacterota; class Syntrophia; order Syntrophales; family UBA2185; genus UBA2185. The sequence continues at coordinate 2,152 of DNUI01000045.1, read as the reverse complement.
TGAGAGACTCAGCAAGCTTTTCCACCTGTCTGTGGCCGTGGTCGCTCAATTCAATATCGGTTATCCCCTGTACTATGTTTTCTCGATTCGAAAGGGTTTCGCCATGTCTTACCAGAATCAGCTTCATTATCACCTCATCATATAACGGTCATTCCAGAAATGATGATGCCATGTCACTTCATCATATGTATGCGTGTAGTTACAATTTATCAGGAAGTCTATCCCTGATGCACCGTGGGTTAAATGCTGCGCTCAATCTCCTGTATTTTTTTTTCCAGTCGCTTTGGGGAGACAGGCAGTGCCGTCTTTAACTCCTGGGCGAAAAGAGATATTTTGTATTCCTCAACCATCCATCGATATTCCTCAATGGCTTTTAATTTTTCCTCTGAATCCCCGACAGCAACGCTATTTACCATATCTTGCAATTTAACGGTAAATATTTTTATTTCTTCATCCTTTGCAATGACCCTTCCCAAGTGCGCAATGCCTCTTTCCGCGCGTATGGTGATGGCCTTTAGATAGCGCGGTATATGGCATAATCTCTCATCGTCGTATTTGATCAGGAAATCTTTCGGCATCAGAAGATCAAGTTCTTCTTTAAGGTGAGAAAGATATTGCAGGACCGGGTTGTTGAATCGGTTCATCTTTTCCAGGTTTTGTAATGCTGCGGCTGTATCATAATACGCCCGCAGGAGGGGCATGCATTTTTTTAAAACCGCCTGACCTGCGGGGAGAATCTGCCTGGCAATATGTTCGGCGTGGTTGATAAAGGCATCCTGAGTCCTGATATTTCTGGAGAAAAGGGTATGTGCAACCTTTGAGGCAATCATATTTTCGGCCTGATTTACGCCACCGAATTTGTCAGCCCATATCTTCGCATCGCCTGAGAGGGTAATGGCTTTTTTCAAATGCTTGAGCACATCTTTAAAGTGGATTGCGTAAAGCGCCGTGACGCCTTTTTTATGAGAGGCTTCTGCATCCTGCATGTTTTTAAACACACGGATATTGACGCATCCTTCCGAGGACTCAAGTCCAGGGTATGCATAACCTTCGAAACAATCCCCGCTTTCCAATCTGATTGACGTGGGCAGTTCTCCGAAATCCCAGAGTGTCACGCATGTTTTTTCCCAAAGCAACCGCGCTTTGCTGAAAGCGTTTGATTCTGCCTCAGCGATAATACCATTTTGGAGTTCACGGATATTCCGGCTCGCGACTACTTCTTTTCCATGCGCATCAACCACGGAAAAGCGAATCTGCAAATAATCGGCAAGCGCATCGCGTGCCCACAATGAGGTGGGGATTTCAACACCGAATTTCTCATTAATGATTTTGCTCAATGCGGAGGGAAGAGCCCCTTTTTTTTCATGAATTATGGATATGATTGCAGTGCCTGTGTGTGAAAGGGGAGGGAGTTTCTTTTTATATTCTTTGGGAAGGCCTTTAAGAAGGGCGGCAACCTTCTCACGGAGAAGGCCGGGAATGAGCCAGTCTGCGGAACTTGCGCTCAGTGCGGAAATCATATGCATGGGAACTTTTAATGTGATGCCATCCTCGGCGGTTCCCGGAGCAAAGCGGTACGCACACGCGAATCTATGCTCATCCAGAACAACCTCATCGGGGTAGGGCGACAATTCCTCATCCTTCGGTTTTCTTTGCAGAACGTCATCTTCCTTCATCCTGAGAAAGCTGTCACCGCCTCTTTCCCTAATCAGTTTCTGCAGAGTTCTCACATCATAGATGCCGAAAAGCCTCTCACCATAAAATTGGGCAATGCTCTCTTCATCAGTGAGCAGATTACGCCTCCTGATTTTATCTTCCATATTTGAAACGCGCTCAATGACATCATGATTGTGGATCAGAAAGGGGAAAGGTTTTTTTAAATCTCCTTCTACAAGGGCGCTTCGGATAAAAATATGCGAGGCATCATCTTGATTGATCCGGCCATAGGAAACAGGCCTCCTGGGCACTATCAGCAATCCGAACAGGCTAACCTGCTCATAGGCTATTACTTCACCACGATCCCTGCTCCAGTGAGGCTCGGAATATGTTGACCTGCAGAGCGACCCCCCCAGTTCCTCCAACCACTCCATGTTAATATTGGCTGCCACCCGCGCAAAGAGCCGCGAGGTTTCAACCATCTCGGCAGCTACAA
>DNUI01000146.1 GCA_003508565.1 Syntrophaceae bacterium | reverse complement strand
TCCTCAAGAAAAGATATAATATTTCTGAAAATCCAGGGATTACCAAGTGCCCCCCTTCCTATCATTACACCATCGCAACCTGTTGAGGTGAGCATATTATATGCATCCTGAGGACTTCTTATATCACCGCTTCCAATTACAGGAATGCACAAATGCCTCTTTATCACTTTAATAACGTTCCAGTCTGCGGTACCACTGAACCCCTGATCAGCGGTACGGGGATGTATAATTACTGCATTAATTCCATAATCTTCGGCGATATGGGCGATCTCAAGTGCCTTTATTTCACCCTGACGCCAGCCCGAACGAATTTTCACGGTCAATGGCAGCGAGGTGGCCTTCCTGACCGCTCGCAGGATGAGGCGTGCCTGCTCGGGATTTCTTAGCAACGCAGCTCCTGCTCCCGTCTTGACAACCTTCTTTACAGGACAACCCATGTTTATATCCAGCAAATCGGCACCATAGTCCGATACGACTTGTGCCGCATCGAAAAGAACAGCAGGATCGGAGCCAAATATCTGGACACCTAGAGGTTTATCGTTCAGTGAGGAATTAAGAAATCGATAACTTTTCCCGGTTTTTCTGACAAGACCGTTGGCACTGATCATCTCGGTAAATGCCAGAGCGCATCCGAATTCTCTCACGAGAATCCGAAAAGGCAAATTTGTGATACCTGCCATTGGCGCCAACAATACGTTATTAAGTAAAGTCAAAGCTCCTATACTTATTTGCATGTCATCATATGTTCAGACGCCTTTGCGAGATCGGAAGACGTGTTAATGCCCATCACTTCAACAGAATTGCCGGCGATGAACGACCGTGTCTTAAAACCTTTATGCCAGGCAATTCCCACTATATCCGTCAGATAATATTCTCTCTGTGCATTTTGATTCCCGGTCTCCCCAACCGCTTTGAAGAGGAAATCGGATCCAACACAATATATTCCCGTATTAATCTCACTGATTCTTTTCTCATAAGGTGACGCATCTTTCTCCTCTATAATCCTCAATACCTCCCTTCTTTCTCGGCCTTTGATTATTCTTCCATACCCGGTTGGGTCGTCCAAAATGGTGGTCAGAACCGTAAGTTCTGCTCTTTCAGAAATATGGTATTCAAGGAGAGCCTTGACTGTTGATGGACGAAGCAGAGGGACATCGCCGCATAAGATAAGAATTGTACCATGATAATTGCAAAAGGTATCTTTCGCCTGAAGAACGGCATGCCCCGTGCCCAGTTGTTCACGCTGCTCGACGAACATCAAGCCTTGATCTTTGAACAGTTCTTTTACAAGATCTGCCTGGTGGCCGATTACAACCGCTATTTTCTCCGCACCAATTTCCCGGGCAACGTCAACAGAATATGTCAACATAGGTTTCCCGCAGAGGGGATGTAAAACCTTCGCCAGATCCGACTTCATTCTCGTCCCTTTACCGGCAGCCAATATTACGGCACCTATTTTCCTTGCATCATACTGTGTCATTCATTCACCATAGTTGTTTTTCTTATAAAATGCAGGGGTAATTTCAACTTCCGACATCTCTATCTGCATCACCTGATAATTCGATTAATACCTCTTTAATAGATTTCGCGTCGGCATCTTCTATTACAAAGAGGGTGTTCTCATATCGCAATGCCTCTTTTCTCTTCGGTATCTTACCCATATGATAAAGCAGAAATCCTCCCAGGGTCTCGTAGTCCCTTTCGGGAAGTTCCAGGGGGATCACCTGGTTAATTTTCTCTATACTTATTTTCGCATTAAAGAGATACTTTCCAGGTCCGATCCTTTTATGCATCTTTTCTCCGCTATCATATTCGTCATCTATTTCGCCTACGATCTCCTCGAGTATATCCTCCATCGTCACGATGCCCACAGCTCCGCCATATTCATCCACGACAACAGCCATCCGTTCACCCCGGACATGTAATTCAATCAGCAAATCCTTGGCGATTTTTGTCTCTGGAACATAGAAGACAACCGGTTTCACACAACACTCTATCGTTTCATTTTCTTCAGCATTTGAAGTATTTGCCCCCTGTGTGCGGAGAATTTCCGAAAGATCGAAATAATGCAGAATGCCTATGATATTAAAAATCTGATCGCGATATACGGGAATGCGCAAATAATTTTTGTCTGCAGCAAGTTTTTCAGCTTCCCGTAACGTTGCTGTCACGGGAAGGGAAATCATTTTCGATAACGGAACCATGATTCTGCCCACTGTTACATCTGAAAAATCAATGATGTTAGTCACCATATCTTTTTCCACACGCAGGATATCGGTATTCACACCCTGTTTTTCAAGAAGATATTTAAGTCCTTTTTTCGTGACATACGTGTAGGGACGACCGGTCTCACCAGTAGATATTTTCAATGTCCCACGGGAGAGCTTGGCTATAAGATACACCGCAGGAAACAGCAGAAAAGACGAATACCAGATGAAGTGGGCAAGTCTTATCGCCATCGTTTCCGCATGTTGTTGGAAGAGACTTCTTGATACAATCATCAGAAGCAGTGTGGGAACCATGATCAGCAGAGAAGTCATTTCGCCTCGGCTTGTTCCAAGCATGGTGATGAGAAGGGCTGTTGCCAGAGTCGTACTGGTCACGATGGATAAATTCGTCCCAGTCAGGGTGGTCGCCAAAAACCATTCAGGCGATTCAAGAAGCTTTAATGCGCGCACGGCCGATCGTGAACCCTTCTGCGCTTTGCTCCGGATACGGTGTATATCCGAAGAGATATAGGCTATTTCTCCTCCGGAATACAAACCTTCCAAGCATAAACACAGCACAATTAATGTAAGAGTAACGAGGTTATCCGTCAAGTGTTTTCTCTACCCTCAGTATCAGAATTCTGGTGCCGCCCATCTTTTCTATACGAAACGCATGGTTTTCCAAATAAACACTTTCCCCCTTTGACGGCAATTTGCCGAAGAGATGAAAGACAAAACCACCTACCGTGTCAAAATCCTCCGTGGGCAGAGCAAGGCTGGTCAGTTCACTGAACTCTTCCATCGGCATCTTGCCCGATACGAGAAATGTGTGTTCTCCAATCCTCTGCCAAAGGTTTGCCTTGAGACCATAGTTACCGTAAATGTCTTCTAGCAAATCTTCCAGAATATCTTCCAGAGTTACCAGACCGGAAACGCCACCATACTCATCCACAACAATAGCCATGTGAATTTTCATTGTCTGAAAATCATGCAGCATTGCGGCAGCGCTTCTGTCTTCCGGCACAAAGTACGCTTTGCGCAGCAGTTTCTCTATATTTAGTTTTTTCCCGCCGTTTGCCATGCGGTGCAACAGCTCCTTGGCAAAGAGGATGCCCCGAATATCATCACGGTCCGTTCCATACACCGGAATCCGTTCATGGCGGGCCGTGATGACTTCTTTTTCCATATCTTCAATTCTTAAAGAAGCGGGGAGGCAAAACATATCGACCCGGGGGATCATGATCTCAGAAACCGGTTTATCTCCCAGTTCAAATACCCCGTGAATGAGATCACGCTGAGACGGCTCAATGGACCCTTCTTTTTCACCTGTATCGACGAGGGTCCTGAATTCATCCTCTGTTAAGACATCCCGTTCCCGTATATGACCGCCGGGAAATAGGGATACAATCAGAGCCGACACCCTTTCCAGAATCCACACGACAGGACGTTCAAACCATGATACTATGACAAGAAACGGGGCTGCGAAATAAGATAGGCGGATCGGATAGGTCACACCAAATGTTTTTGGAATGGCTTCGCAAAAAATGAGCAACAATAAGGTCGTGAAGGCAATTGACACCCATTGGCCTTCGATGCCAAGCCACTGGATGAACAAAGAAGCCGTAAGCACGGAAAGGGCGATGTTCACGGCCTCGTTACCTACGATGAGGGTGATCAACAACCTCTGAGGATAATTCAACAAGCGGCGGATGGAAGACAGAACGGGAAATCTCTCTTCCTGCATCTTATGGAGATGAAGGGGTGTAAGAGAAAAGAGGGCCGCCTCTGAACAGGAAAATAATCCCGAAAGGATAAAAAGGAGTACAAGCAATACAACTTTGAATGTTATCAGATAATCCAATGGTATAAAAATTCTTCTCTAATTTAAAGGATTCGAGGATGCAAGGGTTCAAACGGTTGTTACGTAATTATTTTACAAGCCCCTTGAGTATCCTTTTCTATGCACTCGATTCCTTGAATCCTCGACCTCTTAAAGCCTGCGACGTCGCAGATGGTACTTTATCAAATTTTACGTGGTAAAGACAAACTATTAATGTAAATGTATGATTAGATTTATTTGACTCAGCGGATTTTTTCCGATATTTAGTAACAGAAATTTATGGGCTGAAATTTGTAACTATCCGACTTACGGCAGGTTTCACAACTGCCTTTTCACAGACATTCTACTAAGGAGAACAGACTATGTGTAATGTGCTATTAATCGGAAACGGTGCCCGCGAACATGCCATTGCCGAGGCGTTGGCACAATCGGGACATAAGCCCAAACTTTTTTCTTTTATGAAAGCCAACAATCCAGGCATAGCATTTCTCTCGGAAAAAGCCCTTATCGGAAATTTCAATGACCTGGCTGTCGTCAAGTCCTATGCCAAAGAGTTCTGCATCGATTTCGCTATCATTGGGCCTGAGGACCCTCTGAATAACGGGGTAGTTGACGCTCTGAAAGAAATAGGGATACCCTCGGTAGGTCCTACACAAAACCTGGCTCGTCTTGAGACTTCAAAATCTTTCACAAGAGATCTGGTCAGGAAATACAACATTCCCGGAAACCCAAAATTTAAAATATTCAGATCTATGGACGGCATTCAAGAATTCCTGGATGAGCTTGACGGCATTGTTGTAAAACCTGACGGTCTAACGGGCGGCAAGGGGGTCATGGTTCAGGGAGATCACTTTCAAACCAAGGAAGAGGCGCTTCTTTACTGCAAGCAGATTTTAACCGAACATCCAAGTGTGATCATTGACGAGAGATTAGAGGGTGAAGAATTTTCCCTGCAATGCCTTTGTGATGGAAAAACTGTCGTCGCAACCCCTCCTGTGCAGGACCACAAAAGGAGATTCGTAGACGATAAGGGTCCCAATACGGGAGGAATGGGTTCATATTCCTGTGAAGACCATGCCCTGCCGTTTATGACACAGCATGACGTAACAGAAGGACTGGCAATTACCCAAAAGGTGGCAGAGGCAATCTATAAAGAAACCGGCGAATATTACAAGGGAGTCATGTATGGCGGATTCATCATTACGAAAGCCGGTATCAAGCTGCTGGAATATAACGCCCGCTTTGGTGATCCGGAGGCAATGAACACCTTACCCCTCTTGAAGACTGACTTCGTAGACGTCTGCAAAGCGATCATCAATGGCACACTGGATACATTGCATATGGAATTTGAAAAAAAAGCAACCGTGTGTAAGTATGCCGTCCCGAAGGGATACGGGCTCCCCAAGGATCATCCTGACGCACAATCGACTTCGGCTAAGATTGACGTCGGTGATGTGGGTACCGCACGTCTGTATTATGCATCGGTTGACAAAAGAGAAGACGGTCTCTACATGAGCACATCACGGGCTATAGGTGTGGTTGGCATTGCGGACACTCTCAGGGATGCAGAACGAATAGCGGAAAACGCGATATCCGCAATCAAGGGTCCTGTAGACCATAGGCCTGACATCGGCACGGAACCGCTCATCAAAAAAAGGATCCGCCACATGCTGCAGATCAGAAGTTGAGTTTGCACAGCCATATAAAGCGTGAAGAAGGGTGATACAATGAATTTTAATATCATTAAAAGAGTCCTGATCAGTGTTACTGATAAGAAGGGAATCGTTGATTTCGCAAAAGGACTCCAAGATTTTAACGTAGACATCCTTTCGACGGGGGGAACCGCATCCCGGCTAAGAGACAGCGGTATCCCCGTTACAGACGTTTCCGATTATACCGGTTTCCCGGAAATGATGGATGGACGACTCAAGACTCTCCATCCGAAGATCCATGGCGGCTTGCTGGCATTACGGCATGATGAAAAGCACATGAATGCAGCAGCACAATATCGCATCGATATGATCGACATGGTCGTGATTAATCTCTACCAGTTCGAAAATACGGTGGCAAAACAAGAGTGTACTCTCGATGAAGCTTACGAAAACATCGATATCGGCGGTCCCGCCATGCTCCGGGCAGCGGCGAAAAACTATCGGTACGTAAGCGTTGTGACCGATCCCAATGATTATCTTTTGATTTTGCGGGAAATGAAAGAATCTGGCGGAAAAGTTTCCGAAGGAACTAACTTTGTTCTCTCCACAAAGGCCTTTCAATTGACGGCCAAGTATGATGCCGCTATTTCTAATTACCTTGGCAGAATAGACAAGGAAGGAATAAAAAAAATATTTCCCGATACGTTCACTGTTCAGTTTGTCAAGGCACAGGATCTCCGTTATGGCGAGAATCCACACCAGCAGGCTGCTTTTTACCGGGAAACTGATCAGCCCGGTTCTGCCATTTCCGGTGCACTTCAACTTCAGGGTAAGGAGTTGTCTTATAATAATATAATGGACAGCGATGCAGCGTGGCAAATGGTATCTGATTTTGACTTGCCGGCTGCAGTCATTGTCAAACACGCAAATCCCTGCGGTGCAGCAACCTCGGAAGGTGATATCGCAAATGCATATGAGAAAGCCACGAAGACGGATCCCGTTTCTGCCTTTGGAGGAATTGTCGCTGTGAACCGGCCGATAGATAAAAAAGCCGCAGCGGAATTGTCCAAGATTTTTCTCGAAGTTATTATTGCCCCGTGCTTTGATGAAGAGGCGAAAACTGTATTCAGTGCAAAAAAAAACCTGAGGCTTCTCGAAATTCCCGGGACTGGCGTCCCTCGCACCGGTTATGATTACAGGAAGGTAGTCGGAGGGCTCCTCGTTCAGGACAGGGACATTGATGATTTCGATATCAGGAACGCAAGGATTGTAACACAAAGAACGCCTACGGAAGAGGAATACCAGGCCTTGAATTTTGCATGGAAAGTTGTAAAGCATGTCAAATCAAATGCCATTGTATATGCTACAAAAGACCAGTTGGTTGGTGTGGGGGCGGGACAGATGAGCCGTGTGGATTCTGTGAAAATTGCCACGATGAAGTCCAATCTTCCTACAAAGGGATGCGTATTAGCTTCTGATGCGTTCTTCCCGTTTAGAGACGGCATTGATATGGCTGCAAAAGCAGGCATCACCGCCGTGATTCAACCTGGTGGTTCTGTCAGGGATGAGGAGGTGATCAAGGCAGCGGATGAACATGGCATAGCCATGATTTTTACACAACGCAGGCACTTTAAGCATTGAATCGTGGATTGAAGGGTTAAAGGAATCAAGGATTCAAATGAATTGCATAGAAACAATCTTCGCGTACGTTAATCCTTTATGTTTCTAAATGGGAGAAGAACTACATGAAAGAAAAGTCAGGCCCCCTTGTAAGTGTGGTCATGGGAAGTGATTCCGACTTTCCCATCATGAGTGAGGCGATAAAGGTTCTGGAAAACTTCGGAATTCCCTACGAGGTTTTTTTAACCTCAGCTCATCGTTCCCCGGAACGAACAACTTCCTTTGCGAAAGATGCAGCAAAAAGAGGGATAAAAGTTGTCATTGTTGGTGCTGGTGCTGCAGCCCATCTCGCTGGTGTGATCGCTTCCCAGACGCTCCTCCCGGTTATCGGTATTCCCATAGATGCAACAGCACTCGGCGGGATAGACGCACTATTATCGATAGCACAAATGCCTGGAGGTGTTCCTGTCGCCACAATGGCAGTCGGCAAGGCGGGGGCAAAAAACGCGGCGCTGCTTGCAATTCGTATTTTGGCTGTAGAAAATAACAGCCTTCAAAAAAAATTGCGTGTCTTTATTCACGAGATGGCCAAGGAGATTGAAAAGAAACAGGAAAATCTCACATGCCGGAAGTAATGAAAGTCGATCCGGAAAATCCCGATCAATCGACTATTACAGAAGCCATACAGATCATCAGAAGTGGAGGCGTTATTGCGTATCCAACAGAAACCTTTTACGGGCTCGGTGTTGACGGCTTCAACGAAAAAGCAATTGAAAAAATTTTTTTTATTAAAGGAAGGGATATAAAAACCGCCATCTCGGTTATTATCGGAGAAATAGATGATTTAAGAGGACTTGTCCGGGACATTCCAAAAGGTGCTTCACATCTCATGAATACATTTTGGCCAGGACCACTTACTCTTTTATTTTCAGCTTCTGAGAATATCCCCTCTTTACTTTCAGCAAATACCGGTAAAATCGGTATACGTATCTCCAGCCACCCTGTCGCGACTGCCCTGGCGAAAACCTACCGCCGCCCCATTACATCGACCAGCGCCAATCTCTCCGGCGCCAGGGAATGCACATCTTCCGAAGAGGTTATCACATGCATCGGAGATAGAATTGATGCTGTCATCGATGGTGGACCGACTCCCGGGAGATCAGGATCAACAATTGTTGACATAACTACATCTCCGCCAACCATTTTAAGGGAGGGGGTCATCCCCGGTTCTCTGATTCTTTACTCACTTCAAAACAGATAGGGGCAGAACATCACAATATATTCAATGTAGTGTATGTCATAATCTTTTCGGTTCATATCCCATTTCGTTGCAAAAAGGATTCGAAGATTCAAGTGTCTATTTTCTTATGAGTTCTGTTAAATATATATATCCTTGGAGCTTCTTGGCGTTTCGTTCGAATCCTGGAATCCTCAACCCCTTGAATTTCGAAGAAGTAACAACTTTGTTTGGTAATGAACCAAACATTTGACGAGAGGTATGGGCGCTCAGGGAAGCAGGCGTTCCGCTCCTACAGGTGTAACAAAAGCCTTTACAACTACCGGAGGTTCACGTGTAAAAACGATCATAAAAGGAATCTGGCCTTGGGGCTCGATCCGGTCGTTTGATACATCACTTCCCAAAGGATTAGAGAGTTCTCTCTGAATTTGCTCCTCCGTCATGGTAACAAGTTCATCATTGGTCAGGATATTGCCACAATAGGATTCTCGTACTCCGAGAACTACAGTGTAGGCATCAGTAATCTCACCCTTGACCTTGATCCTCGTCATTGGAAGCGTCGACTGATTGATCGCCGTTCCCTCAATGACTCGTATGTTTCCGATGATGAGGTTATTGATCAGCCTCTGTCTGAGACCTATAAGGTCTACCTGCGAAGGACCGACTTCTTCAATTTTTTGACCTGTGCCGAGTAACTTTTCAAACAAAAGCTGTCCATTTGTCTCGGTAAAAAAAAGGAAGTAAATGCCCCCAATCAAAAGGATGATAAATAAATAGATAAGCTGCCTGCCCAGCGTCAATCCATGTTTTCTTTCGATTTCTTCCTCAACGATGCCTTCTTCATCATGTATTTCGTCATCTTCTGCCTTTTCGAAACCGGTTGCCTTGTCCTTATCAATGTCTTCTATATCCTTTTCAATCTCTTTAAAAAAATCCGGTCCCGGTTTCTTCACATCAAGATGTTTGTCTTCAACATCCTTCGTCATTGCTGAGCCGGTTGCAGATGGACCTGCTTCTGCCGCTTTTTTCTCATCGAGCGACGATGTTGCTTCTTCCTTTACAGGATTTTTCATAAAAAAAACATTTTGACATCGGCTACACCGGCCCCATACACCATCCCCTTCGATCATGGCCTCGTCAAAATTAAATTTCGTTCCACAGTTTGTACATTGAACGATCATGTTTTCTCCTATCTCCTGCTACTCTTTAATTTCATACACATCAGGCAGGTAGCGATACATTTCATTAAAATCAAGACCGTATCCCACAACAAAACAATCCTGAATATCGAATCCTATATAATCAGCTTCAAATGGAACTTTTCTTCTTTCCTTTTTGTCCAGGAAGACGCACACTTTTAATGATCGTGGATCTCTTTCCTTAAGTCTTTCAACCAGGAAAGACAGTGTCAAGCCCGTATCCACAATGTCTTCCACAATGAGAACGTCCGTACCTTTTATTGGTGTCTCGATATCTTTTGTAATCATGATGCTTCCCGAGCTCATAGTTCCCGTACCATAGCTTGCCAACCTGACAAAGTCAATCTTGCACGGACGGCGAAGCTGGCGGATAAGGTCTGCCATAAATATGAAAGCACCTTTAAGAACGCCGATCAGAATCAATTCTTTCCCCTCATAATCCCGGGAAATCGCCTCCGCTAACTCTGAGACTCTTTTATCGATAGCTGCTTTGGTGATAAGAATTTCTTTTTTTGTCACACCCACCTGAATCCCTCATACTTGACACTAGCGAACACGCGCATATGCGTACACGAAGTCATCAATGCTCCTTTGTATCAGACGTTCACCATCCAATAATTCCTGCACATTCTTAAATTCTGAGGCAAGGCTTGTAAAAATGCTATCGAATTGTGATTTCTCGCAACCAAATTTCTCATAATCAATACGATTAATCATGTACTCAGAACCATCGAAATAATACTTTCCGAAACGATTTGTGGCACGTGATCGATAGGGCCAGGATATCTTGAAGGAAAGAAAACGAAGGACAACTTCCCTGAGTACGCCCTTCTTGAATCTTGCAGGTGAAGGCATTTCAAATACTTTCTCGCTGATCATGCGAAAATATGACTTCACTATATCTACATCAGTTACACAGAGGCCATAAAGGTACCAATCGTCCGTAATATGTATGAGCGCGAGCTGCTCTTCTCTCGTGAGATAATGATAACTTGGACAGAGGTGTCCTTTACACAAATTCTTGCCGTAAAACGATACGTCTCTCAGATCTACGCCACCATTCCGCTCCGGATGGAGAAGACAACCGACTTTTTTTCCGCATTATCGATGAAGCCTAAGTACTCACAACAATAGATGCCCTCATAACGTTTCGTCTGGTTTTCCGATATGATTACCATCTCAGAAAATTCTGGCAAGTCATCTGGACACGTGACAGTTTTGAGGAACCGATCTGTCCTTGCTCTTAGTCGCGTGACCAGAGATTCTTTCGTACTGTCAGTATAATTATAGAGCCCACAACAGGCCCCGCAGGATTTTTGTGCATCCGGCTGGCACAGGTGGATGAAGTCATCATATGTCATTTCAAGACAACATCCCCATTCTGCAATGA
>DNUI01000151.1 GCA_003508565.1 Syntrophaceae bacterium | reverse complement strand
CGATTTCGATGCCGCGATCGATAAAATCGGGGCCATACATTTTGCCGGTGCGGGTTCGAAAAGTGTTCCGGATACGCTCAATCCCCTCCATGCCTTTTAAAAACCTCGTGATAACAGTATCCAGGGAGACCTTTCTGTAGTCCACCATGTCCCATAGCATCTCAGTGAAGTTGTCCGGTCCCCAGCGGAACTTGTCGGCATCGTAGAGGGTATCCGACAAAAAGCGGGCCAGCGGGTCTTCCAGGGGATCAGCGGTGCGAAATGCTTCGTGATTGCCGATGGCGCCGGTGATGGCTGCAATTTCATGTGCTGACAGGTTAAAAAAGGCGAGCAGTTTTCCCGCTTCCTCAGCGCTCACGCGTGCGTGATCCTTTTCCAATCGCCGAATATCATGGAGGACACCGGCAACATGGGCGAGGAGAACTATACGACGGACTTCCCGCATCGGGCGGACATTACAGCTTTCTATGAAGGAAATCGCCCCGGCATCGATGGCAACCTTACGTACATGGCCGATGCCGTGGCCGATACCGCCTTCCCGTTCCCTGACAAGAGTGAGGCACTCCTTCACGAGAGGAGAAGAGCTGAAGAGCCGCCGGGACCTCTCCACTTCCCTCATTTTTTCCCGATAGAATTTAGGAATTTCTACGGAGCGGCCGATCTTCCTGGCTATCTTTCTCGCCTCTTCAAGCTCTCTTTTCAAATCTTGTCTTTCTCCGGTTCGTGGCGCTGAGTAAGGTTTTTAAAATTCTCAGGTGCATCCGGCATCTAATTTTTGCGGAGCAGGTATTCCACGACTTTCTCAAGATGACGCAAAGTGTTGCATTCCCTGGCTATAGTGCAGTAGGGGAGATATGCCTCCATGTCTGAATCTCCCGATCCCCAGAGAGACAGTGTTTCTGGGTTGAGCCATATCAACCGCCTGCATCTCTCGGAAATGAAACGGAGGGCTTCGGTCCGGGGATTCCAATAGTTGTTGCGGGCGTCTCCCAGGATGATTACTGTTGATCTCTTCGTGAGGCAATCGGAATATTGATCCAGAAAATCACAAAAGGAACTTCCATAATCCGTCCGATTCATAAGAATCGGGAGTCCGGCTCCTGACTTGAGCCTGGTCAGGGCCTCCTGCAGCGGATATTTTTCAAAGAGATGGCTGACTTCTACAAGGTTCGAACAGAACGTGAAGGATCTGATTCTGGGAATGACCTCATTCAGGCTGTATACAACGAGAAGGAAAAAACGGACGACATTCGAAACGGAACGGCTCACGTCACAAATGGCAACGATTTCCGGCCGATCCGTTTTCTTCGATTTCCTATGGATATCGAAGGGGAGTCCGCCGTATGTGATACTCTGCCGCAATGTTTTTTTGAAGTCCAGGTGTCCCCTCCGGGCAGCCTTTTGTCTCCTCGAATAGCGGTCCTTCAATTGCTTGACCATTCTCTGCACTATCGAGTGGATTCGCGCCAGATCACGTGTGTCGACTACGGAAAGGTGCATATTTTTCATAGAGCCCTCGGAGAGATCATTCAACCTTTGCCTGGCGTAGAGATCGAGTTGCCTTTGGATAAGACTTCTCACTTTCTGAATAAGGCTATCCCGCATCATTTCCAGGAACCGCGCCTGTGCGAGCGTCTCCTGTCCTCCTTCCTCAGCAAGCCTTCGGATATCCCTGTTGAGTGCCTCCATGCCGAGTTCCTGAAAAAGCCTTTGCGTGTAAAGGCCTTTCTGGGTCGGGGATTGAATGCTCCCGATATCGGCCCTTCCCACGGCCTCATTGAATGCTATGGTAAGCCCGCCTCCATCGCCCGCAAGAAAAGCCTGCGTGAGAAACGCCGCTCCCTGGACTGCGGGTGGAGGAGCGTTATTTTCACCAGAAAAGCCCTCCCCGGCAACGTCATTGAAGGAAAAATAGTGCCGGAAACAGACTTCAAACGTCTCTTTCTCCGGCAGAGACTTGGCGAGTGAGGCAGAGAGGAAATCCTTTAGGATTCGGCGGTCTGCATAGCCGGACAACTCCGCCGCCCGGAGGGCATCCATTGTTTCCGCCACGGATACCCGCACACCGGAACGGCGAAGGGTGGTGATGAAATTCTCAAGAATCCGATCCACTCAGGGCGCCTCCCGGAGGGCATGCTCCGTCAATGTATGGAGCTTTTCTTCCGCAACACGGATATCTTCCTGGGCTTTAAGAAACGTGTTCAAGGTATTCCTGACCAGTTCCCTGTCCAAGTTTTCTGCATGGAGAAGAACCAGCGTTTTTGCCCAATCGATAGTTTCACTCACGGAAGGCAGTTTTTTAATATCCAGTTTCCTGACCTGGTGTATGAAGGTGACCAACTGAGCGGTCAGTCTCTCCGATATGTCCGGGACACGGGTTCTGACGATTTCTCTTTCGAGCCCCTGGTCGGGAAATGAAATATAGAGGTGCAGACAGCGCCTTCTCAGGGCTTCACCGAGTTCCCGTGTGCTGTTACTGGTGAGAAGCACAAAAGGTTGTGATGTGGCCTCTATTGTGCCGATCTCAGGGATGGATACCTGAAAGTCGGAGAGAATCTCCAGAAGAAAAGCCTCAAACTCATCATCGGATTTGTCAACTTCGTCAACAAGGAGGACGGCCCCGTCCTTTTCCTGGAGAGCCTTGAGAAGCGGTCTTGGTTCGAGGAACTGGGGGGAAAAAAAGATATCATCGTACTGGTGAAGTTTGTCAATGGATTCGGCAAGGCTCGTCTCTCCCTCGATGATACGGTTGAGCTTGTCTTTCAAAAGCTGGGTGTAAAGGAGTTGTTTTCCGTATTTCCATTCATAAAGGGCCTTAGACTCGTCGAGCCCTTCATAGCATTGGAGCCGGATCAGGGGCACGCCCATAAAGGAGGCAACCGCCTTGGAAAGTTCTGTTTTACCCACGCCTGCAGGTCCCTCCACGAGTATGGGTTTCCCCAGGTGGTACGCCAGATACACCGTATGCGCAATCTGTGTGGTGGCAATGTATCCAACATTCTTGAGGCCCTGGCGGACCTTCTCTACCGTAGAAAATTTATCAGTCACTATGCTCATCACACTTTTCCTTTATTCCTGTCTTGAAGCCGCATTAAATTTCTGAAAAAAACTTTCCAGGATCTTCTTGAAAGATGCAAGCTCTTCCGCGGTGAATCCATCCTTGATTTCCCGATTCACCTTCTTTACAACCCTCTTTGCTTTTTCCGTTTCCTGTATGCCCGCCGGGCTAACGTACACATGTGATGCCCTTCGGTCATGTGGACTGGCGTTTCGCCGAACGAGGCCTGCCTTCTCAAGACGGTCCACCAGACCGGTGATGGTGGAATTGTCTATGGATAGTATCTGGCTCAATTCGCTCATGGTCCTGCCGCCCTTTTCCGCGAGCAGGAAGAGGATACCCGCCTGGGCCGGGGTTACCTTGATATTTTTCCTCATCATGACATTGCCGAGGTGAGTCCGGAGTTTTTGCTGGGCGGTGAAGATGAGATAAATAAGCCTGTCGTCGTCGGCCATTTGAATACCCTCAGTGGATTGCATCTGCCTGTCTGTTTTTATTTGGCACACCAAATAAAAAATGTCAAACAGAATTCTGTATGGCGCATATGGACAGCAGGTTAGAGCAAGGAATTGAAGTTAATCAGGGACAGCCTTGCATTAAAAGGCTGTCCTGTAATCTGTCGATGTATGCAATTCCTTAAATTTGGGCAGGGAAGGGAACATTCTCTCTTCTATGGCTTCTTCGATTGCGTGAATGCTGAAAGGTTTTGAAAAACAGATGTCGGCGCCTGCATTTTTAAGTTCTTTCAGTGCACGAAAACATCCGCTCATGCCAATGACAAAAATAGTGGAAAATTGTGCTTTTAAGAATTTGCAAATTTCAACGCCTCCCATCCTGGGCATTTCGGCGTCTGTGATAACGACGTCATATGAATTGTTCCCGAGCCGCTCAATAGCCTCAACACCATCGTATGCTTTATCTACCTCATGGCCTGAGAGTTCCATGGCGGAAAACAGAATATCTACAATTTCCGAACTATCGTCTACGACCAGTAATTTCATGGCATGCCTCCATAAATCATTAGTTTGATGTTTTTACACCTAACATTAAAAGATAAATCATCTTCAAAGGATATATTGCAAAGAAGAATGAGGGTAAGAGCGATAAAAATTACCAGTATCCGTGTATGGCCTCTGTCCATTTCTGCAATCGAGCACTACACCAAGAATACCCAAAAGCCATGTCAACTTCTCCTTAATTCAAATTCTTTCTATCTCCGTAGAACAGTTCGATGCAAGAGATGGAAACAACCGCGTTTTGTCTTTTCCATGCACACCTTCTTTAATTCCCGGGCTGTTCATCCCTGGGTGAACATTATTGCAAGGTCGATTATTAATCGCGCACAGAGACAAGAAAAACAGAACCAAAATTAGATACATGATTACGTATAAAATGTAACTGCCCCTTTCGTACTGGAATGACATTATTAGCATGAGTTATTCATTGTAGTACTTAACCGCTATACTTAATGATCGCGGCCTGGAATTGTTATGCTTAGTAATACAGCAAGAGGTGTACCAGGTGGGATATTGTGGTGTATAACTTATTGATATTATGCTGTAATATCCTGTACGCCTTTCTGAAAAGCGCAGGGGTAAATCAAAAAATTGTATGGATTATCATACAGTCAGAAAGGAAAAAAACGTAAATGTATATGTAATGCGGTAATCTTTATGTGAAGGATTTTTCCTTCACCCCTGTCGGAAATCAAGGGGATTTACATTGTATTTTTCCAGCAGAGCATAGAGATCAGCCCGGTACTTACCTGCCAGTTTGGCAGCCTGGCTGACATTGCCCCTGCTGATTTTCATCAATTCAATGAGATAACTTCGCTCAAAATCCTGTTTGGATTCCTTGAATGATCTGAAAGCGCTTTCATCCATTTTCTGGGTTGGCAGAATTATCAGGTCATCTGTGATCACATCATCTCTTGCCATTACGGCAGCGCATTCAATGATGTTCTCCAATTCGCGTACATTTCCGGGCCATGAATATATCATGAGCTTCTGCAGGGCCTGTGGTGTTATGGCCTTGATATTCTTATTCATCTTTTTTGCAATATTTTCTATGAAGTGTTCCGTTAAAGGAGGTATATCCTCCTTCCGATCCCTTAAAGGCGGCATCCTGATCGGAAAAACATGTATCCGGTAGAAAAGGTCACTGCGGAAATTTCCTTTTTCAACTTCCGCCTCAATATCCTTATTGGAGGCGGATATTATCCTTATATCAACTTTGACGTTCTTCTGTGCTCCCAGCGGATAAAATTCTCTTTCCTCGATGGCTTTAAGAAGTTTTCCCTGCATGGCAAGGGGAATCTCGGATATTTCATCGAGGAAAATGATACCGCCATCAGCCTGAACGAAAAGACCCTTTTTATTTCCTGTCGCCCCAGTGAAGGCGCCTTTTTCAAAACCGAAAAGCTCGCTTTCGAGAAGAGTGGCTGGAATTGCAGCGCAATTTATCGAAACGAAGGGTTTTTCCTTCCTGTCGCTGAGTTGATGCAAAGCCCTGGCAATCATTCCTTTTCCTGTTCCACTTTCCCCACTGATGAACACATTTGAGTTTGACTCCGCTGCAAGATGCGTCAACTCAAGGACCTTATGTATCGATTCGCTCATGCCTATGATATTCGGAATCGTATGATTTTGCTTCACAATATTCCTAAGTCTCTTGACCTCTCTCGAAAGTTTTAATTTCTCAACACCATTTTTGACCTGCAAGAGAAGTTCACGATGATCAAAAGGCTTCGTCAAATAGATGTACGCCCCCTCTTTCATTGCCTCTACGGCACTTTCAATGGTCCCATACGCCGTCAGGATTATGACAGGAAGATCAGGATCAATCTCACGTATATTCTTCATGAGATCGATGCCGTTTCCACCGGAAAGCTTCAAATCAAGTATCGCAAGGTCATATTCATTCTTTACCGCAAGATCCTTTGCTGCCTCTATTTCCGAAGCAGCTTGAACCTGATAGCCTTGCGATTCGAGTCTCATCTTAAGCACTTTTAAAATATTTACGTCGTCATCGACAATTAAAATCTTTTCCATCACTGACCTCATTACCGTTTTGGAAATGTTTTCCTTTTTTCTTTTAATTTCATATCCACTTCTTTCATCTGCGCAATTTTCTTTTCCAGCTCCTCCACCTGACGTTCTAATGTTTCAATCTGTTTCCGCTGTGTGACCG
>DNUI01000275.1:11150-16209 GCA_003508565.1 Syntrophaceae bacterium | reverse complement strand
GCCATGCCGATACTGGCTCCCATACAGATACACGAATGGAGTCCTTCCAGAGGCTTCATAAAAGCTAAAGTATAACAGCCTATATCGCCTGCAACAAATGCTTTCAACTTACCAAGAACGTAGAATAATCCTCTGTGTGGACAACCTGGACAGAGATTCGGCGGTCTTGCAGGAATAGTGATATTGGTAAGTTTCGACGTCACTGTTTTTCCCCCCTTGATAGCAGATTCAATCACTCCGGGATCAAATTCATTTGTACAGGGAAAAAGTTCCTTCCCTGTAACTTTGATACCCATTGCTTTAATCTGCTCTTCAATAAAGGGGTCGAGTTCTTCAATTACATAGATTTTCTTTACTTTCGATGCGAACGTTCTGATCAACTTTTCCGGTAGAGGATATACCATTCCAAGTTTTAAAAATGAATAATCGGGAAAGATATCCTTTGCATAATTATATGACATTCCGGCAGTAATGATACCGACTTCTGGATCCATGATCTCGATTTTGTTTTCAGAAAATTTTTCCGCGAAGTCTCTCAATTTTTTCAGCTTTTTTTCAACTTCCCTTCTTCGAGCACGGGCATTCATGGGAACCATAACATACTTTGCAGTATTGAAGTGGATGCCAGTGTGGTCTCCTGGGGATTTTGGCTTTTCTGTAACTACTACTGACTTGGAATGCGAAACACGGGTGGTTGTCCTGAGAAAAACAGGCGTATCAAACTGTTCGCTTATATCAAAGGCAATCTTTATATAATCCTTTGCTTCCTGGCTGTCTGCAGGTTCAAGCATGGGTATTTTGGCGAATTTTGCATAGTTGCGGTTATCTTGCTCATTCTGTGAACTGTGCAAAGATGGGTCATCGGCGGTAATAATGACGAGCGATCCGTTCGTTCCCGTATAGCTCGCAGTAAACAAGGGATCAGCTGCAACATTTACCCCGACATGCTTCATGGTAACCAATGCCTTTGCACCTGCCAAAGCCGCGCCAATGCCTACTTCCAGGGCTACCTTTTCATTGGGAGACCACTCTGCATAGACACCGTCATACACGGCAAATGCCTCCATTATTTCTGTGCTCGGTGTCCCGGGATACCCGGAAGCAAAACGGACCCCATGTTCATACGCACCCCTTGCAATAGCTTCATTTCCTGACATCAAAGACTTCATATGCGGTATTGTACTATGTCCCCTTAACTTGTGGTTGATATTTTTCTCTTTAAAAAAAGCTCCATGGAAGGATCGGTAGTTTTACTGAGGGCTTTTTTATAATATTCTAAAGCTTTTCCCATATTGTTCATCTCTTCGTATATTCTGGCAATATTTCTGTATGTTATACCATCAAAACTTCCCCCGGTTTTTGAAGTGGATGCTTTTTCATATGATTCAAGAGCATTCTTCCAGTCTTTTTTTATTTCGTAACAATACCCCAATGCATTATATGCCAATACTCTTAAATCGTTACTCTCCGGTGCTTCTTTGATGAAATCCGCATATGCTTTCATTGAAGCGTCAACATCTCCAAGATTGTAGTAAAGGCCTCCCATTTGATAGTAGGACATCATAGCCGCTTTTGATCCGGGATACTGGGTAACCACATCATGATAAAGTTTTAAAATATTTTGATCAGGATCGATTCCCTGCATTGTACTTTTCATTGATGCAATGTGTGCCTTTGCATAAAGTTTCTGAGCGTTATTCTCATAATTCATCCTATAAAGATACCAACCGATGACAATGACAATGATTGATGTAACCACACCTGATATAAGATAAATATTTTTTTTATTTTCCGATATATAAGTTGAAATGTTATTCACTGCCAACTGAAAGGAATCGGGTTGCTCAATTTCCTTTTTTGTAATCTTTCTCGCCATACAACAACCATCCTGTTAAAAATCTATATTTGCTTGCTCGTGTATCTTCTCCACAATAAATGGCGGAAATCTGACTATTTTCCCTAAATTATTCGTACAGGCATGTACCGTGTAACCTTCAACAAGGGTTCTATCTTTATCTTCATCCCAGATAGTATAGTTAAATTTCATACTCGCTCTTTTTATGTATTCCATTTCCGTCTCTACAACAATGATCTGATCGTATTTTGCCGGCAGCAAATAGTGACAGTATGCCTCTGTGAGCGGCATATTATAGCCCTGCGCTTCCATGTGTGCGTATACTATCCCTATGCTTCTGAGTAATTCCGTTCTCCCGATTTCGAACCATTTTATATAATTAGTATGATACACGATACCCATGGCATCCGTATCCGCATAGATAACACGTATCTTAACGTGATTTTTCCTCAATTAATTCCCTCCAACGAGAAATGAATTTATCCATAAGGAGATAACCGGGAGAAATTATTATGCCGTTGGTGCTGGCTGCCTTTTCATTAAAAGCAGAACCATTCCGCAAGTTTTCCCCATTAAGTGAAGATAACACCGCAAATGGTGATGGGTCCGCTGCGTGTGTTTTCAAACTGATAGGTGTTGGATGATCGCTTAAAACCAGCAGTCTGAAAGGCGACAAGCCATACATCGCATTCATGATAGTACCAACGATCTTGTTATCAAAATCTTCAATAGCCTTAACCTTGCCTTCAATATTCCCCTCATGTCCCATTTCATCGGGAGCTTCCACATGCACAAATATTAAATCATTTTCTTTTAAGGTTTCCAAGGCCTTATGAGCCTTTCCAAGATAATTAGTATCTGTATACCCAGTTGCACCATCAACACGAATGACTTTAAGACCCGCATAAATACCGATACCGTTCAAAAGGTCAACAGCCGATATCATTCCTCCCTTTAATCCATATTTATCCGTAAATTTTACAAAATTCGGTACCCTTCCCTGCCCCCATAACCAGATTGAATTTGCTGGCTTTTTCCCAAGTTTCCTCCTTAACCGGTTTACCGCATGATTTTTCAGAATGTCTTGGGACGCCTCCATGAGGCTGTATAATTTTTCAGCACCGTTTCCCTGGGGCAAATAATCTTTAATCTTCTTTCCGGTAATATCGTGGGGAGGTGTAGTTGAAATAGACGTTTCTCCATCTTTCCAGACAAAAAGGTGTCTATAGCTTACCCCAGGATAGAATTGAAATACACCCGTTCCCAGCTCTTTATTGATATCATGTATGATTGTCTTTGCTTCCTGGGAGGTTATATGTCCTGCGGTAAAATCCTCCATAGTGGGCTCAGCTTCTTCTCCCAGTGTAACGAGATTGCAGCGAAAGGCGATATCGTTTTCCTTGAGATTGACCCCCATATTAGCCGCTTCCAAAGGTCCTCTTCCAGAATAGTATTTCTCAGGGCTATATCCTAGAAGGCTCATTATAGCCACATCACTTCCNNACTCTGTCCATATATGGTGTATGGGCATATTCTAAGGGTGTCTTACCGTTTAGCTCTGCCAATGGGTAATCCGCCATGCCATCGCCGAGTAGAATAATGTACTTCATTAAAGTTTCTCGTCTTCGATTCTGATAACTACCGTTTTCCCGTGGATTATTTCCATCCGATCTATTTCCCTTATCGCTTTCTGGACATCATTTTCCTTCGATTTATGGGTTGTCATGACAATAGGGACAGTACCTGCTTTTTGCCTCCCCTTTTGAATGACAGCGGCAATACTTATATTGTTTTCACCTAAAATTCCTGCTATTCTCGATAGCACCCCAGGTCGATCCAAAGCTGCAAACCTGAAATAGTAGTTCGTAACTATGTCGTTGAAAGACATCAACTCAATATCGTTAATAACATATTCCCTTATCGAACGGGCCGGCACACGTCCCGATATGCCCATCAGTACATTCCGGGAAATATCAACGATATCTCCCACTACTGCGCTTGCCGTGGGCATCATGCCCGCGCCCTGACCATAGAGAAACACGGAACCCGCCGCATCCCCGACAACATGAAATGCATTGAAGTTTCCGTTGACATTTGCCAGCAGATGGTTGAGTGGAATCATCGTGGGATGAATTCTCGCTTCAATATAATCTTCTCTCTGTGTCGCAATGGCGAGCAATTTAATCCGATACCCGAGTTCCCTGGCAAATTCGATATCCCGTTGACTGATTCCAGTAATTCCTTCTCTGTGGATATCTTCCAGTTTCACTTTCTTGCCATATGCCAGAGATAATATAATCGCCAGCTTATGAGCAGTGTCGACACCTTCAATATCAAAAGTCGGATCCGCTTCTGCAAAGCCAAGTTTCTGCGCTTCTTTGAGTACTGATTCAAAAGATTTTCCTTCGTCGGTCATCTTGCTCAAAATATAATTCGATGTTCCGTTGATAATACCAAAAATTGATTTTATCCGATTTGCAACCAGACTTTCTTTTAATGTCTTGATGATAGGTATTATCCCTCCTACGCTGGCTTCAAAGCCGATATCGATACCATTTTCCTCGGCAGCCTTAAATATTTCGTTGCCGTATGTAGCCAAAAGGGCTTTATTTGCCGTGACTACATGTTTTTTTCTGCGTATGGCTTCGAGGATAAATGAGCGTGCAGGTTCATATCCGCCGATCAGCTCTATAACAATAGATATTTCATGATCGTCCAAGATATCGTTTGCATCTATGGTTATTAGTGAGTTTTCAACAGTAACCTGCCTGGGCGTAGTAATATCAAGATCAGCTATTTTTTTTAGAATAATGTTTGCTCCCAGCCGCTTCCGGATAAGTTCTATGCTTTCTTGCAGCAGCTTCACCACACCGGTTCCGATGGTACCAAAGCCTATTAATCCCAAGGATATTGTTTTCATACATTCA
This sequence comes from Syntrophaceae bacterium, assembly GCA_003508565.1. Taxonomy (GTDB): domain Bacteria; phylum Desulfobacterota; class Syntrophia; order Syntrophales; family UBA2185; genus UBA2185. Next base: position 11,427 of record DNUI01000275.1, on the reverse strand, counting down.
TGCCTGTATAAGAATTCATAGAGTATTATTAACGTTGCCACCTCTATAACAGTTAACCGTCAATTGTCAAAGAAAATTAAGTTATTTTCTAACCCGTTTTTGCAAGTTCCAGCCTGCCCCCCCATCTGTGCAGCAGGACTTCTTTGAGGTGGGCATGTTCTTGTTTTTCAAGGAGAGGATCCGTTTTGATAAGTGCAAAGGCATCTGTCTTCGCTTCACCGAGAATGTGTGTATCCCTTAGAATATTGGCAATCCGGAAATCCGGCAAACCAGATTG
>DNUI01000275.1:0-10946 GCA_003508565.1 Syntrophaceae bacterium | reverse complement strand
CTCTTTATTTAAGAAACCTATCATTACCTCTTCTTTTTCCTTACTTTTCATGCGACCGTGGACAAGTCCAACCTTAAAGTCTGGAAAGATGTCTTTTTGCAGATGATCCGCCATTTTTGTTGCGTCTTTCATATCCGTATTTTCAGATTCTTCAACGAGGGGATACACAATGAAGACCTGGTTTTTCTTTATTATCTCGCCACGTATTATTTCATAAACTCTGTTGCGTTGCCCTTCAACAAAAACTTTTGTTTTAATTTCTTTTCTTCCAGGAGGGAATTCATCGATCACTGAAACGTCTAAATCTCCGTATACCGTCATGGCGAGCGTCCTTGGAATGGGAGTGGCTGTCATGACTAAAACATCTGGATTTAACCCTTTCTGCCGTAGCGATGCCCTCTGTATAACACCGAAGCGATGCTGCTCATCAACTACGACCAACCCGAGTTTCGCAAACTTCACAGTTTCCTGAATCAAGGCATGAGTGCCGACTATAATATGGACATCGTTTTTTTCTATCTTTGAGTAAATCTCTTTCCTCACTTTTGATTTTATACCACTGGTAAGCAACACAACATTAAATCCAAGCTGACCAGCCCAATTGTTGATAACATTATAATGTTGCTCCGCTAAAATCTCAGTCGGTGCCATGATAGCCGCTTGATAACCATTCTCACACGCCGTAACCATTGCTGCCATAGCCACAACAGTTTTTCCCGACCCTACATCACCCTGAAGAAGTCTGTTCATACTGCTTGTCTTTTCCATATCGGCATTAATTTCATCAAGTACCCTTTTTTGTGCATTCGTCAATTTGTAGGGTAGAATCTTGAAAAATATCTGGGAAATCTTTCCTCCCACGTTAAAGGATACTCCCTTATCCAGCATGTTTCCCTTTCTTTTGAGGGCTATGCCTAACTGAAGGAAGAAAAATTCATCATAAATCAATCTTCGGTGAGCCCATGATTGCATTTCATTGTATGCCTCTACTTTTTCATTCTTCGTAGGAAAGTGTACATTTCTCAGGGCATCTTGTATATTATAAAGATGGCGCTTTTCACATATTTCCATCGGGATAGGACTTACTATATATTGTACATAGCGATCGATTACCTGACTCATTATCTTTCTTATGTATTTCTGGTGAAGACCCTCGGTCTCTGAATACACGGGAACGATTCTCTTGAAATGAAGCAGACTTTCATCGCCATCTTCTTTGTCATCCATGATCTCAAAATCCGGGTGGACGATATCCTTGCTGAAGAGGTAGCTGCTTACCTCTCCAGACATTATGACTTTCATCCCGTTTTTAAATATTCTTTTCAAATATAAATTATTTCCTTTAAACCATTTTGCCGTAAGCAATCCACTCCCATCGTCTATGGTTACCTCAAAAACTCTTTTATGCCCGTAGATTTTCGTATCTGCTTTTACAATATTTCCAATAACTGTTGCTCTGCTGCCATACGTAACTGATTTGATATCACTAACATAACGCCTATCTTCATATCTTCTCGGGACAAAGTAGAGCATGTCCTCAACGCTTCTTAAACCTTTCTTCTCCAATAATGCTGAAATTTTTGGCCCAACACCTTTAATAAAACGCACTGGTAGCGCTAATTTCTCAAAGCTGAACCTTACATCTCTTATTTCGGGAACCTCCGTTTGGCTTCGCATTTCAAAAGTATTATGCAAAACTGTCTCAGCAGACTCTTTAAGCTTATAGAGAATCAGATTTCCTTTTTCTAAACGTTTAATTTTATCCTGCAATGATAGATTATCAAAACCTGCGAAAGTATCATCGAATGCATCAATTGTTTGTCTAAATATAGATTGTCTGAGATCTTGCTCTTCATACATGTTTATCACGGCTCTCAGCTGTCGGGAAAAATTCAAAATTGTAATTTCTAGATTTTTCACTAGGGGGAGGTATTTATATGAGTCTTTAGATGAAAACAAAAGAGGCTCTTCAATTTTTTCTATAATTTCTTTTAGTGAATCCATATTGTTGTAGATCTGCCACCCTCATAACGATTTCAGATCTTCACCTAAGACAGAGAGATTACGGAAGAGTTTTATGGGTCTCTTAAACAAGTCACTTTTTGATAAGGTCTCAATAATTTCAACTACGAGGGATGTATGCAGTTAACAGATAATAATTATTTTCGCAAGTAAAGAATTGACTTTTTTAGTAAATTACGCTAAAGCCTATGGCCATCTCAATAACTTTTCGAGACTTTTTATGCAAAAAAAATTTTCTTATAAAGATGCCGGTGTCGATATAGATGTTGCTAATATTTTCGTGGAGAAGATCAAGCCACTTATTAAAACAACGTATCGCAAAGAAGTAATGAGCCCCATCGGTGGTTTTGGTGGACTATTTCATCTCGAAATAGGAAATTACAATAAACCTGTACTCGTTTCATCTACTGACGGAGTGGGAACGAAGTTAAAGATTTCTCAATTGATGGATAAGCATGATACTATAGGTACCGATCTTGTTGCGATGTCTGTGAATGATGTTGTGGTACAGGGCGCAGAACCTCTATTCTTCCTTGACTACATCGCAACGGGCAAACTAAATATAGACAGAAACGTGAAGATTATAGAGGGTATTGTGAATGGATGCCGGGAAGCGGGCTGTGCTCTTATTGGTGGAGAAACTGCAGAAATGCCTTCGTTTTATAAAGATGATGAATACGATCTGGCAGGATTTTGTGTAGGTGTGGTGGAAGCAGATAAAATAGTCGATGGTTCGGAAATTCGAGTCAGGGATAAGATTATAGGTATCGCATCGAATGGCATACATAGCAACGGCTTATCACTTGCCAGAAAGGTTCTGTTAGAAAAGGGGAAGCTTGATATTAATAAAAAGATTGAAGATTTCGGTCATTCCGTAGGATTGGAGCTTCTTCGTCCCACAAAAATATACGTGAAGTCGATTCTGAATCTGATCAAGAATTTTTCTATCAAAGGCATTGTACACATTACTGGCGGCGGTTTTATCGATAACATACCTCGAATCGTTCCTAACCCTTGCCGTGCGGTTATTCTAAAAGACAGTTGGGAAATTCCTCCAATTTTTACTGTTATCAAAAAAATGGGAAACATAGACGATGAAGAAATGTTTAGGGTTTTTAATATGGGTATAGGAATGATGGTCATCGCTCCAGATAAAGAAACACCTGAAATAATGGAACGCCTCGAGAAGTTAGGAGAAAAGGCATTCTCTATTGGTTTCATTGAACAAAGAGACAAAGTTGAGCCATCAATATCATTTATTGAACGCAGATAATAGAAAATTATCATCGGCGTCCCTGTTTCCGGAATTAGTTCAAATCTTAATTTCAGCATTGACAACAGAGTGAATGAAAGGGTTCTTCTTTATTACATGAAGGGAGAATATAACTCACCGTAGTGTAATAGTTATCACAGTCTTACCCAAGGTTTCCCATCAAGGGGAAAGATACTTTTTGTCTTTTTTATTATGAGTACATCAAATTCTTATTGTCTAATATTATTGCATGATTTATTTTTAGAACATGTACGATACTGTTGTTATTGGTAATGATTTAAGCTCCTTAATTGCAGCAGCAATTATTTCCCATCATGGGGGAAAAACAGTTCTTCTATCCGAAGGTGATAATCAATGTGTCTATACGGAATCAGGTTACACCTTCCACATCGATCCATTGCCTTTGACAGGTTTTGGTCCCGAACAGACATGCTCTCGCCTCTTGTCTTTTTTGGGTATTCAATTTCCGGAAAGTCATGATCCACGATTGCTGAATCCCTCTTTCCAAATAATCCTTCCTAATCACAGAATAGATTTTTTTTATGATGAAGAAAAACTTATTATGGACATGGAGAGAGAGTTTCATGGTCATGCTGAGGATATTCGCAAGATTTATAGGTCAGCTTCGATAATTAAAGATTTCATTAATCTGTGGATCAAAAATAATCCGAATCTGTATCCTTGTCACTACAAGGATTTCTTGTTATTGATTAAAAATATGCCAGTCCTCATGAAAGAAAGATTGCGTCTCGCGAAAACATTTCGAACAATTAAAAACTCATCATTATTAAGCGCACTCGTAGCACAAATTGCCCTCTTCTCAAAAGTTTCTCAAAACTCCCGGATCCAACCTAACATATTAACAGCATATACATTATCATTACCCTTTAAAGGAGTGTATTATCATTCGCGCGGCAAAGAATTGCTCATGCAGTCATTCAGATCGATGTTCATAAATTCTGGAGGTCATTTAATAAATAATTGTTCTGTTAATAACGTGTCTATAAATAAAGAAATTAATATTAATATTGACACATATGAAAAATTATCAACAATTAAAGGAAAATATCTTATCGCAAGTACAAAATGGGAGAAATGTGGATCACTGTTGATGAATGACCATAAGTTACAGCGTCTGAAACGCAAATTAAAATCACTTGAAGTGTTATCCCACCCATTCTCTTTACATATGGGTATTCATGAAAAAGGTATCCCTCAAAAGATGGCAACCTACCTTGCCATTTTATGCAATGATAGCTATGCAGTAATGGACAATAATATAGTGCTCCTGGAATCAAGCGCGTGTGGTGAAATAGAAAGAGCTCCTTTGGGAAAAAGAGCACTGAGTGCGACTGTTTTTTTAAAAGAATCCCCAATGACTTTGAGTGATGAAGAGTTAAAAAATATTAGCACGTCAATTTTTCGATCCCTGCATGACTTTCTTCCTTTCCTTACGGAAAATCTTGATTACACCAATGTCGACAAGTCTATCGAGCTATCAAGAAAGTATCAGGGTTTAGTAAGCCTGAAGTATAGCATGCATACTGCTTCTTTTCTCGGTCTTATGAATTCGTCCCATAGCACACCCAGGCGAAATGTGTTTATAACAGGTGGAATGTTGCTGGCGGGTCTCGGTTTCGAGGGAGAAATACTATCTGGTGTCAATGCGGCAAACGCAATAATTGAACAGGGGGGATAAAAGGGTATGGATAAAGAAAAATTTGATTTTACTATTCAAGATCTGGGGGAGAGAACGATGCCTTCCCCGGTACATGTTTCCTATTATACATCAGACACTAAGCGCGTACTTTACAATATATATCTTGAGCACTATAAAGATTTGACGACACCGGATGGAGTACCGCTATCTTTGGAAGTAGCAGGTCCAAGGGAAAAAATATTTTTCGATCCAGTCCAGACAAAGGCCGCAATTGTCACCTGTGGTGGTCTTTGCCCTGGCATTAATGATGTTATCAGAGCAATTATCATGGAACTCTTTTACCGGTATGGTGTGAAAAATGCGGTAGGAATTAAATATGGATTTCAGGGTTTAATACCAAAATACGGTCATCAGGCTATGGAACTGACACCAGACATTGTGAAAGATATCCATGCATCCGGAGGAAGCATTCTTTCTTCTTCACGGGGCATGCAGGAACCTGCTGAAATGGTAACTACTCTAAAGCGCATGAATGTTGATGTACTTTTCTGCATAGGCGGGGATGGTACCATGAGAGGAGCTCGTTTTATCGCTGAAGAGATCACAAAAAGAAACCTCAATATCAGTGTGATAGGTATACCAAAGACCATAGACAACGATCTTACCCTTATTCAGAAAACGTTTGGTTTTGATACCGCAATCTCGGAGGCTGTAAAGGTTATTCAATGTTCACATGTAGAGGCGAAAGGTGCTCCCATGGGTATTGGCTTGGTTAAAATTATGGGACGTCTGTCAGGGCACATTGCTGCGGGTGCTGCCCTTGCACAGGGAGATGTCAATTTCGCATTGATACCGGAAGTGCAATTTGATTTGGAGGGCGAAAGAGGTTTTCTCAAATCTCTCGAAAAACGCCTTCACAAGAGTGGTCATTGTGTGATACTCGTCGCGGAAGGTGCAGGCCAGGACATTATTCGTAAAGATAACGAATATATAGAAAGGGACGCATCGGGGAATATTAAGCTGTTAGACATAGGAACGTTTTTAAAAATGCATATTGAAGAGTACTTTAACAAAAAAGGAATGGAGATTAATCTCAAGTATATAGATCCCAGTTACATAATCCGCAGTGTACCCGCCAATGCAAGCGATAGTATTTATTGCGGAGCGCTTGGTCAATATGCAGTTCATGCGGGTATGGCAGGAAAAACCAGCATGCTGGTCGGTCTAATAAAGGACGAATATGTGCACCTTCCCTTCCGGATGGTTTCTTCAGGATCGAAAGTCAATCCTGAAGGGAATATTTGGATGCGCGTGCTTGAAACAACAGGACAGCCGCCATCTATGAAAAATTAATCAGTGATGTTGTCTGAATATTGACAAAGATAGCTGATGTTGCGTTCAACCAACTACATTATCGATCTGCGGCCGTTATACCGTTCAATGTCATAATATTTATCCACATCCACCAGCTTTAGCTTGTTGATGATTTCTTTCATTGGCACACTAGTGATTTCACCCCGCACAAGGCTCACCATGCGCCCGAAGTCTTCATTGATAATCATGTCTACGGCGGCAATACCAAACCATCTGGCCATCAGACGGTCATGTGCGGATGGCGTCCCTCCACGCTGTAAATGACTCAATACAAGAGATCGTGCCTCGAAGCCAGTTCTCTTTTCAATTTCATTTGCCACAAAACTCGCTAAACCCCCAAGAGTGGGATGTCCAAAATCATCAATTTTATTATCCCTCAGGAATTCATTTTTCCCCAAGAGTTTCGCTCCTTCCGAGACCACAATTATTGAATAGTGTATCTCCCGGCCCTTTCTTTCGCGAAGAAGATCACACACCACATCAATGTCAAAAGCGTACTCTGGTATCAAAATTATATATGCACCGCTACATTCTCCCCCATGGAGAGCAAGCCAGCCTGCATGTCGGCCCATCGTTTCAACAACAAAAATGCGGCTGTGAGAACCCGCAGTTGTTCTCAACCGGTCTATTTCCTCCATTATAACATTCACCGCTGTATCAAAACCAAGAGAATATTCGGTTCCCGTGAGGTCATTGTCAATCGTTTTGGGAATGCCCACCGTCTTTATACCTAACTTATGTAATCTGTATGCAACCCCTAGGGTATCTTCACCACCAAGGACAACAAGAACATCAATGCCAAGCTTCTTAACATTTTCAATAAGGATCTCCGAACGATCATTTTTTGGATTAAACGGGTTTGTCCGTGATGTCCCTAAGTTTGTTCCACCATAGCGGTCCCACGTGCGTACTATTTCTTCATCGAGATGCTTGACATATCGATCACAGCTTTTCGAATCATCCGGATTAATTTCTATTAATCCCTTCCATCCCTCTGCAATACCTACAACCTCAAAGGAAACGGAACGCTTCTCAGCAAGTTTCGGATCAAGAGCGCTTTTAGTAACCCATTTGATCGCACCATTCAAACCGGGACAATCTCCTCCTCCCGTTAAGATAGCTATCTTTAGATGCATCATTTTCAGCCTCCAATGAAAATTAAGAAGTATGAATATTTATATTTGGAATTTGTTTGACACTATTTCGTTACAGTAAGAATATTCTTAATATATAAAAATATCAATATTAAGTTTCACTGATAGCGTTTATACTTGATGAGCCATGTAGTATACGCTTCTTTACAACTGCCCAAAAAAACACTTGCAAAATTCACCATGATGTTTTACTTGATGCACCTTATTATCCATAGGAGATTGAATATGTCAAGAATCTGTGATGTATGCGGCAAAAAGCCTGTTGTCGGCCATAATGTGAGCCATGCAAATAACAAGACGAAGAGAACATGGTATCCTAACCTGCAGAAACTTCGCTGTGTGGATGAAAAAACGGGAGCGGTAAAACGTACAAGAGTGTGTACAAGATGTATTCGTTCTGGTTTTGTTAAGAAGGCGCTATAATTAATTGCTGTTAATAGCTTGCCTTTGCCTAACGTAAAATTGTATCGTTATACATTATGGGGAAGAGTGAATATGCACATTTCCCCTTTTCATTCAAGATGTGATCCACCCTTTGTCAATTTCTTAGCTATACTACACATAATCAATTTGCCAAATACTAAGAAAGTCTTAACTATACAGTTATCATTCTTTTCTTGACATAACCTCACACACTGTTATTATTGTATCAATTAGGGTAAAGAAATTTTGTAATGACATTCCCCAATGAGTTGAAACCTGGTCAACCATGAAAACATTAAGATTACCGACTACACAATGGAAGATATCGAAAGGCAACAGAGATGTTGAAGATTTGTTGGCGAAAGAGCTTCAGGTTCACCATATCATATCGCGTATTTTAACAAGCCGCCATATTCTGAACACTGAGGATGCGAATAGATACCTATCGCCCTCCTTGAATGATCTGCACAATCCCCTTTTAATGAAAGATATGCAAAAGGGCGTTCAACGATTAACCGGGGCAATTTATAATCACGAAAAGACAGTAATTTATGGAGATTATGACGCCGATGGCGTGACTTCGGTTGTTGTCCTTCTAAAATTTCTCATGGAAATTAACCATAGTGTATCATACTATATACCGGATCGTATTAAAGAGGGCTATGGTCTGAACAAACCCTCGATTGATAAAATGAAGGCTGACAATGTTAAGCTCATCGTTACCGTAGATTGCGGTATCTCTGATCATGAACATATATCATATGCCCGAGCACTCGGCATAGACACTATTATCTTAGATCATCATGAAGTTCCCGGTATTCTTCCTGAGGCAGTTGCGATAATCAATCAGAACCGTAAGGATTGTACATTCCCCTTTAAGGATCTTGCTGCCGTAGGAATTGTTTTTAATTTTCTTATTGCACTGAGGGGAAAGCTACGGAAAGACGGCTTCTGGGAAAGTCGAAAATACCCGAATCTTAGAGAATATTTAGACCTTGTTGCTCTCGGAACCATCGGAGATATTTGCCCCCTTATCAACGAGAACAGGATATTTACAAAGATCGGCCTCGATCTGATCACAGAAGGCAGAAGAGTAGGGTTGCGGGCCTTAATGGAAATTTGTGGTATAGACAGTCAGGTTATCGATACTGGAAAAGCTTCTTTCTGCTTGATTCCAAGGATAAATGCCGCAGGACGCATTGCATCGGCGAGCGAAGCAGTTCAACTTCTCTTAACTGATGATATTGAAGAAGCCAGACGGATCGCATATAACCTGGAACTCTATAATCGCAAACGACAGACAATGGAAAGGGATATTCTTAATGAAATACTCGAGGAAATAGAAAAAACAACTGATACGGATAAAGTGAAATCCCTAGTGTTTGCGTCATATAAATGGCATCCGGGGGTAATTGGCATTGTAGCGTCGAAGCTTGTAGATCGATATTACAGACCAACTATTCTGATCAGCCTTAAGGATGGAGTCGGCAAAGGTTCCGGAAGAAGCATTGCCGATTTTAATATTTATAAAGGATTGAAAGAATGCGACTCGCTGCTCTTATCTTATGGAGGACACCGTTACGCAGCCGGTATTTCTATCAAAGAAGAAAATATAAAAATATTCGCCCGAATGCTTGAAGATATTATAAGTAAAAAAGTTAACATTTCTGATTTTGTTTCTCAGACAAATATTGACGCTATGTGTGATCTTAACGATATAAGTTATGACCTTATATCAGAGATCGGCATGCTCGCACCCTTCGGAAGCGGTAATCCTGAGCCGGTTTTATGTGTAAGAAATATCAATGTCTCCTCCCAGTCGGTGGTGGGCAATAATCACTTACGCATGCGCGTGAGCGGAAGCGGTGTCTCATACAGTTCAATTTGGTTCAATAAAGGCCATCTTATTCATTTTCTGTCTGAACCGTCTCTTGATATTGCCTTTACGCCTCACATCAATATCTGGAATGGAGCTTCTGACATCCAGCTTAAGATGAAAGATATCTCTTTTCCTACCTTCAACTGTTAAGACCTCAATTACATTAATCTATTTCCATGTTCGTTCATCAATCATCAATCTGTCATCTTCTTTCAACGTACCGTGTTGAACGTGTTCCATACGATCAATCTTGACTGTACATATATCTTTAAAAACAGTTCTGAACTTTTCTTCAATGGGTATAGTATTTATTGAAGCCTCTTTCGGTTCCAATCTGATCGTTAATATATCTTCATGTGAAATTCTTGCGACAATCAACTGAATTTTTACATCTTTAAAGATTTCCTGAATTTTCTTAAGCTGACTCGGTGCAATGAAAAGCCCCCTCACTTTTAGCGCATCTCCCACCCTTCCCTCGATGCCATTTAAGCGGTATGATGTCCTGCCGCATGGGCAAGGAGATTCTGTAATTTTAGAAAGATCACCGGTTCCAAACCTGAAGAGAAAGAAGATACTGTTGAACCGTGTAACTACTACCTCGCCCAAACATCCTTTTGGTAATTTCTTGCCCGTTTCCGGGTCAACGATTTCTACAAGAACCTCCTCACATATATGCCATCCTTGCTTTTCGGAACACTCGTATGCTACGTCACCGACTTCAGTTGCGCCGTACATCTGATATGTATCGATGCCAAACTCCTTCTCGAATCTTTTTCGCAGGGACGGTTGAAGCGGTTCCGCGGCAAAGCATGCACGCCTCATCCTAAAATCACTTTTAAAATCGTACCCCAATTCTTCCGCTTTTTGTATTATGGCCATTAAGAAGCTGGGAGTACCGGTATAGGCTGTGACATTAAGATCGCGGATCAATTGTACCTGCTGCTGTGAGCTTGAAGTCCCTGATGGTATAACCGTTGCGCCAACACGCCGTAAACCGCCGTGAAATGTTAATCCTGCGGCCACCATGTGATAGGAAAAGGCATTGAGAACTATATCTTCTTTGCCTATACCCGCGGCATGATATGCTCTAGCCCATAAATAGTCATTCTCAGAAAGGTGTGGTTCATAGACAGGACCCGGAGAAATAAAAATTCTGTCAAT
>DNUI01000274.1 GCA_003508565.1 Syntrophaceae bacterium | reverse complement strand
TTTTTTTGATGAAGGTAGTCATGGAGGAGTTGTCTGAACCGGCGCCCGGTTCAGTCAGACAAAAGGAGGCCAGAATCGGTTTTTCCACAAAGGGACCCAAAAAGGCGCTCTTTTGTTCATTGGAACCATGCTGCGCGATGACAACATTTGCAAGGTCATTGCACATTGCCGAGGTGGAAATGCCCGTATCGCCATAGGAGAGTTCCTTAATGATCAGTGCCGTTGATATGGGATCCACTTCGTACCCTTTCACGGACTCAGGGATGCTCAGATTCAAGATGCCGAGATCCCAAGCCTTGGTGATGACGTTCCAGGGGAATTTATGACTTCTATCGAGTTCCAGCACATGGGGAATTATTTCATTTTTTACAAATCTGCTGACAGTATCCACATACATCTGTTGATTTTCTGAGAGAGTAAAATCCATTTCAAAATCCTTTTCTTATTTTTGGGGCATAAGCGGCATATATAAAGCACTTTCTGTGCCAGATGGATGCGTGCCGCTCCTTAAAAGCACAACATATTATAATTATTAATGAATTAGAAGCTTGGATAATGGCGTCTCGTGGCGTTCAGAGAGGTATTTACAGGACTTTTTCCGTGTAATTTTTTTTGCGGTGTGAATCAAACTACGCAGATGAAAATAAATCCTGTGCATAAAAAAACTGGGGAGAAAAAAGGTGAATATTGAATGAAAAATTTATCTTGACAACGTAGCAATATACAAGTATCTTCCACGCAGCAAAGGGTTTATTGATTTACCAACGTCAGAAAAAAAATCATTAAAGGGAGGTAGAAATCGATGAAGAGACTTTTTGCAATCATTATTTCAATCATTTTCTTGGTAACGTTATCATTTACTTTGATCGGTTGCCCGTCGGCACCGGAAAAGAAACCGGCTGAACCTGCCAAGAAAGAGGCAGCAGCCCCGGCAGCAGCACCTGCTCCTGCCCCGGCACCAGCCCCCGCACCGGGCACGCCGCCAGCACCACCGGCGCCGCCAGCACCGGCAAAACCTGCAGCGAAGTAACATTACTGAAACTTTGAAGGAAAAAAAACAGCCGAGCATGTCGTATGCATGTTCGGCTTGTTTTTTCTGGAGCGAAAGCTTCTGTCTTTCTTGACATCCTTATTGTTTATCTATATCATCCCCTCTAACATACTTATCTAAAAAAAATAATGGCTTATGGAAACTTTTACCTTAGCGACGGTCAGCCTCGTAATTTCTATTTCTTTGATTGTGAGCAAAAAGAGAGAACCGGCCCACCTATCCTTTGCTTTCCTCTGCCTGGCGTTGTTCTTCCATAAAGGTGGTGCTTTTTTCTACGGGATTTTTTTGAACGAATTCTGGAAGATTATTGAATACCTGGGGCTCGTTGCCATTCCCTCATGTGCCATACAATTCACTATACCTCTTATTAGCCGGTACACATTGCTGTCGAGGAGAGATGTCATATCGACATCAATTTTCAGCGGTTTTCTCGCCATAGCTCTGTTCACCCCGCTCTACAGATGGACCTACTTCGATATTTTTCTTTATCTTTACGTAGGATTGATAATCCTTGTCTGTTATGTGTCTCTACTCCGCTATGTGCAGAGGCGTCCTCCGGGCGTCGAAAGAACACGAATGGTATATCTATCCCTTGCCTGTCTGGCAACGGTGGTCCTTAGTACATTGGATATATTATATTATTATGGCTATGCAGTGCCTCCTGTTTCAAACCTGTTTATCGCAATGCTCCTCTATTTTGTCCTGATTCTGATCACACACACCCATCTTCCCGAGTTACATGAACTCATGGCGAGAGCACTGGTTGTTTCCATTGTCACTCTCTTTGCAACTATCATATTTATCCTTATTGTGGGATTATTTGGAAAGGAGGTAAGCCCTCCTTTTACCCACATTTTGTTGGCATCTTTTACCATTGTTATCGCTATTGATCCTTTTAAGATTGTGTTAAAAATTATTTTCAACTATATCTATCCGGAGGGTAAGGATGTATTTACCTCGCTGTATGCCTTTGATGAAAAGCTGGAAAAAGAAAAGGCTCTTCTTCTGGAGGAAATGGCACCTGTGTTAGCCCATGAAATACGAAATCCCCTCGGTTCTATCAAGGGCGCAGCACAGTATCTCCGGTCGGAATCGAATAATGGTGAGAATCAAAGGCTACTGGACGTCATCATAGAAGAAGTAGACCGTCTGAACAGCGTCGTTTCACAATTCCTCAATTATGCCAAGCCTTACACAATCAATCTGAAGAAGCAGGATGTAAATCAGGTTATTGAAAAAGCGATATCAATTGTAAAAGCAAGTGATCGGTTAGGCAACATTTCTGTTGAAAAAGAGTTGCGTTCCGATTTACCGATGGTAGATATAGATGCGGAACAACTTGTCCAGGTTATTTTGAATATTACCTTTAATGCCATAGAAGCAATGCCGGCGGGAGGTACCCTGATATTCAGGACGTCAAAAATTGAAAGCAGTGACGGCGGGGCAGTGGGCATTTCTATCCGCGATACAGGAACAGGTATCAAAAAAGAGGAGATAAAAAATATTTTTAAACCATTTTTTACAACCAAAGAAAGGGGAGTTGGTCTTGGGCTTGCCATCTGCCAGAAGATTATTAAAAATCATGGCGGCTACATCCGGGTCAAATCTATTCCTCACCAGGGGACTATATTCTATATAAGGCTGGATGCTGCTCAATAAGATTAATTTATTGGTGTACTACGGTGGAAAAAATACTGATTGTTGATGATGAACTCAATATGAGGCTGGTCTTAAAAGCCTTACTGAATAAGGAAGGGTATGATGTAGTAACAGCGGCGGACGGTTTTGAAGCGTTAAAAATCCTCAAGGGCGGTGATGTGGAAGTTGTTGTTACCGATATGAAAATGCCGAAACTCGATGGTATGGGTCTTCTTGAGCGAGTGATTCGTGAGTACCCTTCTACGCCCGTTATCATCATAACCGCACATGGGACGATAGCCAAAGCAGTAGATGCTCTGAAGAAGGGGGCCTTTGATTATATAACCAAGCCGTTTGACCGGGATGAGTTGAAAAGTGTGATTCATAAGGCCATAAAGACCCGGCGCTTGAGTGAGGAGGAGCTTTTTCTTAGCCCTGAAGAGATAGACCGCCAGGGGATTGTGGGTGGGAGTGAACCCATGCTGAAAATCTATGATACCATCAAGAAAGTAGCTCCCACATCAACAACAGTTCTTATTACAGGAGAAACCGGCACAGGAAAAGATCTGATCGCGTACACGATTCATAAAAATAGTCCCCGCAAGAGCAACCCGTTTGTGAAGATCAATTGTGCTGCCATTCCGGAAAACCTGATTGAAAGCGAACTTTTCGGCCATGAGAAAGGAGCCTTTACCGGGGCGGTGTCCACGAAACCTGGGAAATTCGAGCTGGCAGACAAAGGCACTCTCTTTTTGGATGAGGTAGGCGAAATTCCCCGGGAGATGCAGGTGAAGCTCCTGCGGGTTATCCAGGATCATGAATTTGAGCGGGTCGGAGGGCTGCGTACGATTAAGGTTGATGTGAGGCTGATTACGGCAACAAATAGGAATCTTCATCAGGACGTCAAAGACGGCAGATTCAGGGAAGATCTTTATTACCGCCTTAATGTTTTCCCCACGCACCTGTCTCCCCTCCGGGAGAGAAAGGAAGATATCCTACCCCTGACTGATTACTTTATCGAGAAATTCAACAGGAAGCTGGAGAGGTCGGTAAAACATATCGATGAACGGGTGCAAGAAATTCTTCTCCGGTATGACTGGCCCGGCAATATCAGAGAACTGGAAAATTTCATCGAGCGTATTGTCCTTCTGGCCGGCGGAGATACAATTACCCTCGAAGATATTCCACCGGAATGGAAATCAGCCGCCGAAGTACTTTCCATTTCCCAGCCTGCAGGTCAGAAAAAGCCTTTTAAGGATTTCGTGAAGGGCCACATGGAAGAGGTAGAAAAGCAATCTATCATTCAGTGCTTGGAGGAGTGTGGCGGTAATGTCACCAAAGCAGCTCAGCGTCTGGGTCTCAGCAGGAAAGGTCTGCAATTGAAGATGATAAAATATAATCTCCGTAAATAAGACATTGCCGAGGGGTGTATATGAGAACACTGATCTTTACAAAAAAGGACGTGGAAAAAGTCTTGACGCCGTCAGTGACCAATAAAACCATCGAGAGGGCGTTCAAGGCATATGGCCTGGGCCAGGCTGATATGCCGGCAAAGAGTTATCTCAATTTCGATAAGGGGGATTTGCGCTCTATGCCGGCCTACATACACGGCAATGGGTTCGATATTGCCGGGATAAAAAGTGTAAATGTGCATCCTGACAATGCTGTCTACAACCTGCCTACAGTCATGGCGGTTATCATCCTGGTGGATCCCGCAAACGGATTTCCTCTGGCCATATTGGACGGCACATACCTGACCAGCATCCGTACCGGTGCTGCGGGAGCACTCGCAGCGAAGTTATTAAGCAGGAAGAACGCGAAAGTAGCCGGATTCGTCGGTTGTGGTGTTCAGGCTCGGACACAGCTCATGTGTATTTTGGAGGTGCGAAAAATAACAACCGTAAAAATATGGCAATTCGAACCAAGGGATACATATGCACCGCAGTTCAAAGAATGGGTGGAAAAAATGTACGGGCTCCCGGCAACCATATCCCCGGATATTGATGAAATAACAACCGATGTCGATATCCTTATTACTACCACACCGTCTCGAAAGCCTTTAGTACACAAAGTGTCACCCGGCACGCATATCAATGCCATCGGCGCCGATGCTGAGGGAAAGCAAGAGATCAATCCGAAGATTCTCAGGCAGGCGAAGCTGGTCATTGATGATTGGGCCCAATCGTCGCACAGCGGCGAAATAAATGTGCCTTTCCGAAAAAAGCAAATTACCGAGAAAGATATATACGCGGAGCTCGGCGAAGTCACCGCAGGAAAGAAAAAAGGAAGGACATCAGATGAGGAAATCACCGTCTTCGATTCCACGGGACTTGCCATTCAGGATGTCTCCTGTGCGTATACCGTGTATAAATCCCTCAAAGACAAAAAGGGTATAAAGCAGGTCGAATTGTTTTAATCTGATGATGTCCTTCAGGTTGCGTCTCACGATCATTTTTCACGGGCAAAGGCATGGTGATAAAGGGAGACAAAGCTGTCTTTGCCCGTTGCGAGCATCAGTGTCAGGGGCATTTCCTTCTTTCCCAGATATACCATCTGTTCTGCCATTGTCCTTATATCCCACTGGGCATGTGTATCTCCCCTGAGGCGCGCGATATGGTACAGTTCCCTCGCGTTGATCTTCATGGAAATGCGCTTGCGATGGGAATTGGTCAGGATATAGCCGGCAGCCGTTGCGGTGTGTTTTTTCAGGGCGTCGAATGTCTTTTCGGTTCGCTTTATCATATCCATGAAGGATTTTTCCATGCCGATTTCAACTATGGCGGGCGGTATGGTTACACCGAGAGACGGATCATATTCCTGTCCGGTGATGGTTGCCATACGATGACGCTTCATTTGTGCGAAACAGCTGGCGTTTATGATCAACTCAAAATGGAGATCGACGTTTTCGAATTCCCTCAGGACAGGATCATAGACTTTCAAATGCTGCAGGGCTGTTTTCATGAGAGCTTCTTTTGCACGTCTGTTCATCGAAGAAACCATCTGAAGACACTGTGACATCGGCAGGCTTGATGAGGAATGTATCAGTGAGGCTAAGATTCTATCATCCGCATCGGGCGTAACATATACAAGGGCTACATTTTTATGTACACCCCGGGATGTTTTTGATTTCCATGATTGATCTTCTTCCTCGCACAGTGTCTTTGCCTTTTCCTTCAGAGCCTGTCTGGTCAGACGGTCGTAATCCGTGGCCTCCGTGTAGCGTATAAGGGAGGGTGCAATATTCTTCGTTGCCTCGTAAAGTTTACGACTACATTCCTGTGCCTCGGCCAGCGGAAGGGCCGCGAGGCGGCGGAGCATGAGTTCCAG